>NZ_JACVUL010000027.1:0-81368 GCF_016516575.1 Kosakonia sp. S57
CGTGCCCTTTTGTAGGCCTGATAAGCGCAGCGCCATCAGGCATGTTTTTGGAGCAAGGGTCAAACACCCTGCCCGCTTTATTGCCGGATGGCGGCGTACCGCCTTATCCGGCCTACGGGATCGAGCTCTTTTGTAGGCCTGATAAGCGCAGCGCCATCAGGCATGTTTTTGGGAGCAAGAGTCGAACATTCTGCCCGCGTTTTGCCGGATGGCGGCGTACCGCCTTATCCGGCCTACGAACACGATGTTTTTCCCCTCATCCGCGTCTTTTTTTGTAATATTTACAAATGCTTTGCAATAACCAGGGTTTCCCGACGAACGTGATGAGCATAATCCTATTGAGTAGTCTTATAGAAATAACCTTATGATTTACATGGATTATGATCATGTTCAAAATGTCGCGCTTCGCTCACTGGATGACGCTGTTCGCCGTCGCCGCTACGCTTATCTTTGCCCTTCCCGCCCGGGCGAATACCTGGCCGCTGCCGCCTGCGGGCAGCAAGCTGGTGGGCGAAAACCGTTTCCATATTGTTGAGAACGATGGCGGTTCGCTGGAGGCGATTGCCAAAAAGTATGGCGTTGGCTTCCTCGCGCTGTTACAGGCTAACCCCGGTATTGACCCCTTCGTGCCGCGCGCTGGCAGCGTTGTCACCATCCCGCTGCAAACACTGCTGCCGGATGTACCGCGCAGAGGGATTGTGATTAACCTCGCCGAGTTGCGTCTTTACTACTATCCCCCCGGAAAAAATGAGGTCACCATCTACCCGATCGGCATTGGCCAACTGGGCGGCGATACGTTAACGCCGACGATGGTCACCACCGTTTCCGATAAACGCGCTAACCCAACCTGGACGCCGACCGCCAATATCCGCGCCCGCTACAAAGCGCGCGGAATCGAGTTACCGCCGGTGATGCCAGCCGGGCCGGATAACCCGATGGGCCATCATGCGATTCGCCTCGCCGCTTTCGGTGGCGTTTACCTGCTGCACGGCACCAATGCCGATTTTGGCATCGGCATGCGCGTCAGTTCCGGGTGTATTCGCCTGCGGGATAGCGATATTGCCGCGCTGTTTGCTGCGGTCAGCCCTGGTACACCGGTCAATATCATCAACATGCCGATTAAAGCCTCCGTCGAGCTAGACGGCACGCGGCTGGTGGAGGTGCATCAGCCGCTTTCCGAATCGATCAATGACGATCCGAAAACGCTGCCGATCCCGCTCAATGCGGCGATAAAGGCATTTCAGGCCGATGCGCAAAGCGATGCGGCGGTCATGGAACAGGCTATTGAGCTGCGCTCGGGTATGCCGGTGGACGTGACCAAACATGCGCAAGAGAGTATGCAAGCGATGTAACGCCCGCGCATAAACAAAAAGGCCCTGCACGTTGTGCAGGGCCTTTTTTATTGCAGTGGCGTAGCTCGAGGGTGGTGAACTTATTTGTAGAGCACTGCGGTACCGTGCAGGCGATCGGAGCCGGTCACGGAGGTGATGCGGTAAGAGGACGCGCCCAGCTGTTCAGCTTTCTCAGCCACTTTTTTCTCAACGGATGCGAGGTTGGTGCTGCCGGTCACGCCGATGGCGGTAAGCTCCTGCTGCCCGGCCGGTGCGGACTGCACCTCAACGGCGGCAAAGCTGGCAAATGAGAGAGTACTTAAAACAGCGGCGGTAAACAGCGTGTTGATGGTTTTCATAATGATTGTCCTGATGCAGGTGAACGGAGGTCGTTAAGCATTAAGTTAACGATCGATAGGTAAATCATAAGTGTGATCTATATCACCCGTCAATATTTTTTTATAACGCTCATTAACTAATTTAAATAGTTCTTAATTTTCATAAGCATATGATTTATTAATATGTGCGGTTTTGCGACTGGTCATTCACCAGGATTATTTTTATAATGGCTATTCAACAAACCAACAAAGAAGCGGCTATATGACCAGTGAAGTCAGCAGTTGTACGAAAAAAAGCCGTGGCCGACCGAAAGTGTTCGACAGGGAAGCGGCGCTCGATAAAGCCATGACGCTATTCTGGCAGCATGGCTATGAAGCCACATCACTCTCCGATCTGGTAGAAGCGACCGGGGCAAAAGCACCGACGCTCTACGCAGAGTTCACCAATAAAGAGGGGCTGTTTCGCGCGGTCCTCGATCGCTATATCGCCCGTTTCGCCAGGCAGCATGAAGCGTTGCTGGAGTGCGAAGAGAAGCCGGTGGAACAGGCGTTGCTGGACTATTTCTCTGCTATCGCCAGGTGTTTCACCAGCACCGATACCCCTGCGGGCTGCTTTATGATTAACACCTCCGCGACGCTTGCCGCCTCGTCGCAGGAGATTGCGAAGACGATTAAAACGCGTCATGCCCGCCAGGAGGAGACATTGCAGCACTTCCTCGCACAGCGGCAGGCGAAAGGCGAGATCCCGGCAGGCGTAGATATCGCTTCCCTGGCGCAGTTTCTTGGCTGCATCTTACAGGGCATGTCCATCAGCGCCCGTGAAGGCGCAAGCCTTGAGAAGCTGCTGCAAATCACCCGCACCACCCTGCGCCTGTGGCCAGATTTGATCAAAGCGTGATAAAAAAATGAGACGGGTCTCCGTCTCATTTCCTCTCTGTGATAGTGATTACACAATTCAACAATAGGTAAAAACTATCAGCCATTTTCCAGGCTTTGCTATGCTTAATTGTGATTATTGCATCGCTAATCATTGTCGGCGGCAATATAAAACAATAAGTATGTTTTTCAGGCGTCACTTTTCCCTTGCTCTCACTCTACGCGTAGTACCGATAATTCTTATGAGGATAAAGGGTCTTTTACTGACTAATCACATGCAGAAGGAAATGGAAATGATTTTGCTATTACCATTCATCAAAGTGTTAATAGTAATTACATTGTTATTTGGTCTGTGGGTCTTGCTGGGTGGCTCGGTACTGTTCGCATTTGTCTCTGTCCTCATTACCGGATTGCTGGTTGTTCGCCAACAAGACTTTATTTAACAACGAAAAAGCCCCGCATGATGCGAGGCTTTTTTATGGCAAAAAAAGGCTCCTCAGCCTGAGCGATGAGGAGCCAATATGCAGAGTACTGCTTTTTTATGCTTTGTTATTCAGAATCAGCTGACCGTTGTTATCCAGCGGAATCTGCGTGCCAGGATCTTTATCCATGCGGATTTTCCCCTGCTGGTCGCCGATTTTATAGGTCACGTCATAACCGAGCATTTTTTCCGATTTGTCATATACCGTGCTGCAGCGCTGCTGAGTGGTGGTGTAGGTATCCCGCTCCTGCATACCGCCCTGAATCTGGTTGCCTGCATAACCGCCGCCTAACGCGCCGACAACGGTCGCCACATCGCGTCCGCGCCCGCCGCCAAACTGATGGCCAAGCACACCGCCCGCTACCGCACCCAGCACGGAACCGGTAATACGGTTCTCATCCTGCACCGGACGACGATGCGTTACCGTGACATTGCGACACGCCTCTCGCGGCGTTTTCACCGTCTCTTTGATCGGCGTGGCCGATACCACCTGCGCATATTGCGGCCCGCGATCGAAAACATTGAGGCTGGCGACTGCGGCAACGCCCAGTGCAGCGGCCACGCCAATACCGATACCCGCTAACATTGATTTATTCACAGGATTCTCTCCCTGGTTGGCTATTGGTAACAATTTTGCAATGGTGCAAGAGGGCAGCCAATCAGAAATCGCGCAAAAATAGGGGTTCGACAGGTGAAAGCAGAGTTATTCAGAGTTGTCTGAGCGCTAAAGGCACATCAGGCAGAGGGATATGCTGCTCTCGCGCCGAAAGGCGGAGAGCAGCAGAAGGATCAGTGGAGCTTGAGGCGCGGGCGGATCACGCGGTTGATACTACCAACCACCATCATCAGCCCGGTTTTAAAGTAACCGTGCAGCGCCACCTGGTGCATACGGTAGAGCGAGATATAGACGAAGCGCGCAATACGCCCTTCGACCATCATCGAGCCGCGCATCAGGTTACCCATCAGGCTACCGACCGTGGAGAAGTTAGAAAGCGACACCAGCGAGCCGTGATCTTTATAGACGTAATTCTTCAGCGGCTTGCCTTTGATCTGCGCGAGGATGTTATGCAGCGCAAGGCTTGCCATCTGGTGCGCAGCCTGGGCGCGCGGCGGCACAAAACCGCCTTCCGGACGCGCGCAGGAGGCGCAGTCACCAATCGCGTAGATATCCGGATCGCGCGTGGTTTGCAGCGTCTGCTCCACCACCAGCTGGTTGATGCGGTTAGTCTCCAGGCCGCCAATCTCTTTCATAAAGTCCGGCGCTTTGATGCCCGCAGCCCACACCATCAGGTCGGCCTGAATATACTCACCCTCTTTGGTGTGCAGACCGCCCTCATCGGCGCTGGTGACCATTGTCTGCGTGAGAACGCGTACGCCCATTTTGGTCAGCTCATTATGCGCTGCGCCGGAAATACGCGGCGGCAGCGCAGGCAGAATACGCTCGCCCGCTTCTACCAGCGTTACGTTCAACGCCTCGTTGGTCAGCCCTTTATAGCCGTAGCTGTGCAGCTGTTTGACCGCGTTATGCAGTTCGGCCGACAGCTCAACGCCCGTTGCCCCGCCGCCCACGATAGCGATATTCACTTTGCCGTTTGCGCCAAGGTTAGCGGAGTATTTCAGGAACAGGTTGAGCATCTCCTGATGGAAACGACGCGCCTGGTGCGGGTTGTCGAGGAAGATGCAGTGCTCTTTCACACCCGGGGTGTTGAAGTCGTTAGAGGTGCTGCCCAGCGCCATCACCAGCGTGTCATACGCCAGCTTGCGCTCCGGCACCAGCAGATCGCCCTTCTCATCACGCAGTTCAGCCAGCGTCAGCGTTTTGCTTTCGCGGTTGATGTCGATAACGGAACCGAGCTGGAACTGGAAATGGTGATTACGCGCATGCGCCAGATAGCTCAGCGCATCGACGCCTTCATCGAGGGAGCCGGTCGCCACTTCATGCAGCAGTGGTTTCCATAAATGGCTGTGATTGCGATCCACCAGGGTGATTTTCGCTTTTTTACCGCGACCCAGCTTCTTGCCTAACTGCGTTGCCAGCTCAAGCCCGCCAGCACCACCGCCTACAATCACGATTTTTTTCAATGGTGTAGTCAAAGTGACCCCCTAAAATATTAACCAATTGTTAACTAAAAGTTATAAAAATAGCCCTTAATTAACAATGGTTTACGCGCTGGCAACCATGCATTGACCACGAGAATATCACGAACGGTTCAATGGTCATACCAAAATTGATGTACATCAAGTTTTGCTGCCGCAAAGATGAGCAAGTGTAGACGTAGCGGCGCAAATTACGCGCTGAAGACGTGAAAAAAGGGAAGCTGCGGCAGGGGGAAACCTGCCGCCAAGAGAGGGATTAACCGAGGGTTTTGAAGGCTTTAATGCGCTGCAGATGCGGTGAGATATTTTTGAATTTATGGGACTGCGCTTCGTCCCAGACAATCTCGTAATAGTGGTGCAGCTCATTTGAAGTGCGCTGGCTGTCGAGCGCTTCATCCTGACGCGAGAGGATAACCAGACAGCGGTCGCGGTTCTTTTCACGAAAGTTGGCGACGCACTTGGTGGCAATATCCCGGTACTCTTCCGGCCGGTCGATCTTCCCTTCCATATTTTCATAAGGAAAGAGATTGGGGTTGAATATCACCTGGCGGATATCGCAGAGAAAACCGATGCGCTCCGCCCAGTAACCGCCCAGACCGACACCGCAAATCAGCGGGCGCTCATCGACGTTGAGCTGCAGCATTTTATCCACCTCTTTGAGCAGATGCTGCATATCATGTTTCGGATGCCGCGTACTGTAGCTAATCAGCCGGACATCGGGGTCGATAAACTGCAGTTGCAGCACCTTTTCGTGGTTGCCGGGGCTGTTCGAGTCAAAACCGTGTAAATAGATAATCATGGTATCCTCACCACTTCGACGGTTTGTCCGCAGGGTTAATGCGCAGCTTTATGCGCCTGCCAGCGTTCGTGCAGCTGTTCCAGCTCGTTGTGAGCCGCTTTCCAGCGCGCCGAACTCATCAACTCCTGACGAGAAAAAGAACCTTTATGATACAAATGTGTAACACGCTCTGCATTGATCGGTGACAGGTTATCCAGCACCTCAACGGCACCTTTACGATTATTACAGACCAGGATCATATCGCAACCGGCATCCAGCGATGCCTGCCCGCGTTCAGCGTAGCTGCCCATGATCGCCGCCCCCTCCATCGAGAGATCGTCGGAGAAAATCACGCCGTCGTAACCCAGCTCACCGCGCAGCACGGTTTTCAGCCACCAGGGTGAGCCGCTGGCCGGACGCGGATCGGCATCAGTGTAGATAACATGTGCCGGCATAATGGCATCCAGCTTGTTCTGCTCAATCAGCGTCTTAAAAATGGACATATCTTTCGCGCGGATCTCTGCCAGCGGGCGCGGATCGAACGGCGTCTCTTTGTGCGAGTCTGCGGTTACCGCGCCGTGGCCCGGGAAGTGTTTGCCGGTGCTTTTCATGCCTGCGCTGTGCATGCCATCAATCACGCGGGTGGCGAGCGTTAACGCTTTCTGCACATCCGCATGGTAAGAGCGCTCACCGATCGCCGCGCTGATATGCCCGACATCCAGCACCGGCGCAAAGCTGATATCGATATCCATGGCGATCATCTCGCTCGCCATCAGCCAGCCCGCCTCCTGCGCCAGCCGACCACCCTCTTCCATGCCGAGCAGCGCCGCGAAAGATTGCGCCGCTGGCAGACGGGTGAAACCATCGCGAAAACGCTGCACGCGCCCACCTTCCTGATCGACCGCCACCACCAGCCGGTGGCGGGAAGCCGCGCGGATTTGGCGCACCAGCTCGCGCAGCTGTTCGGGATCGTGATAATTCCGGGTAAAGAGGATCAAGCCGCCAACCAGCGGATGCGCCAGGATCTCGCGCTCCTCCGCATCCAGTTCGTACCCTTCAACATCCAACATCACTGGACCCACACTTACCTCTCTTATCCTTCAGACTGAAGCTGACGCCATATTTCATTCGCCAGCATAATAAATTGTTGATCGCCGGTCTGCTGCCAGCGGCGTTCATACCAGCTGACCATCAGCATTAACACCCATGGCCGCCAGCGCTTAACCTGCCGCCAGAGCAGAGGCGGATCGATATTCGCCTGCATTGCATAGCGCGCGGCAATATCGCTGCGCTGCGCCTCGTTTTCGCACCAGATCCCGGCCAGCTCCAGCGCCACATCGCCGTCGCCAGCATACTCCCAGTCGATAAGCCGTAGCCCCTTCTCGCCGTGCACAATATTCCCGGCGTGAACATCCATATGCAGCGGCGCAAGGCGCAGCGGCAGTGGCTCACGCTGACGCCGCAGCCGTTTTAGCTGCCGCAGCCAGAAGGGCGTGCGCCGTGCGGGCGCACTGCACTGCCAGTCACGCTCCAGCAGCGGCAATAGCGTGATGCGCCAGCCGAAGCATTTTTGCCGGTGCAGATCATACAGCAATCTCGCCAGCGCGTCGGCCTGCGGCAGCGCGGTGTCGATCGTGCCGGGAATATAGTCGATCGCCATCCAGCCAGCCGCGAAAAAAAGGGGCTGCGGCGCAATAGTGGCAGGAAGATGGCGCAACAGACGATACTGGCGCAGAAAGGAGGCTGGGGCGGCCTGATGCTGCTGGCGAAGCACCAGCGTCTGCCGCCCGTCGCTTATCAGACAGCTCCCGCCGCTCAGCCCAACATGCTGGCTGGCGACGGGAGCGTAGTGCGGAAAGTAGCGTGACAGGATGGCGTCACGCGTCAGATTACTGCTGTTGAACGGCACCTTTACCTGACCAGATAATCTCGCCGGTCTGCACCAGCATTAACTGCATTTGCAGCGAAGGCGCATTGGCATTGCCGGTTGCGTTGGAGTAGAGCACATACTGTGCGCCGACGTTGCGCGCAATGCCCATTGCTTTGCTGCGCGTGCCGAGGCTGTCCTGCGGCGACAGGCCGAGCTGCTGCTTAGCGACAGCCAATTGCTGAGCGGTAATCAGGGTGAATTTACCGTTGTTTGCCAGCGCGTTATGCACCACTTCCGTCGCTTCGCCGGTGTTAATCGAACCGTTAGTGCGGTTGTTTACGCTGTCCACCAGCAGAACGCTGCCGGCATTGGCACCGCTGGCCTGCAACATTTTGCCCACCATCGGCTGTACCGCACCATTCCAGTCATAGTGACGCTCGCGCGGCGTTGGCTGGCCGTTCTGATCCGGGTGTTCAATCGGGCCTGGCTGCTGCGGCAGCGTTGGCACGGAAGGCACGCCCGGGATCGGCTGCTGCGGCTGCTGAGGTTGCGCGGGTTGCGTCGCTCCGCCGCCTGCCTGCTCAACCGGAGCCGGTTGCTGGTCGGTGATACAGCCTGCAAGCAGCATGGCAAGTGTGGTCAGTAACGCGTAGCGTCCAATGGTCTTAATCAAGTGTCACCTCTTAGAGATAGAGATAGAGTCTGACGCTGTGCGCGCCGAGATAGTTAGCGCTGCCGTAGAGTGTCATGGTGGCATTACCGGGAACCGTTACGCTGCGCGGCGCTTCCAGCGGGTGCATCTCCAGACCTCTGGCGTCATACCAGTAAAAGCGATAGTGCAGCGTGACGGGCTGCTGGCGTTCGTTATAGATCTCTGAGGAGGCGGAAGGCTGCAGCGCCTCCCGGCTCATGGTCGGCGGCTGCGCGATGATGCCTGCGGCAAGTATGGAGGACTCCATCACCAACGTTTGATTGCTGGCAACCGGGATTGCGGGCCGGGAGCCGCAGCCGACAAGCGCTAACGCCGTCAGCAGTAACGCAACACGCGCGACGCTCATCTTAAAGCCCTTTATGAGCCAGCATCGGCCCCAGCACGCGCCCACCCAGCAGGTGCATATGAATATGGTAAACCTCCTGCCCGCCGTGACGATTGCAGTTCATGATCAGGCGATAGCCATCTTCGGCAATCCCTTCATCACGGGCGATTTTCGCAGCAACCGTCATCATGCGCCCCAGCGCCTGCTCATGGGCCTGCGTTACATCATTGACGGTTGGGATAAGCAGGTTCGGCACGATCAGCACATGTGTCGGTGCTTGCGGAGAGATATCGCGAAAGGCGGTAACCAGTTCATCCTGATAAACGATGTCCGCCGGAATTTCGCGACGAATGATTTTGCTGAAAATGGTCTCTTCGGCCATGACGTTTTCCTTTTATGAGTGCGGGCCAGGCCCGCCGCCGTCGTCAATTATGTGCCCTAGAGTATGATCGAGATTCTCTTGTTCTTTCAACTATAACGCTGTTTTTCTTTCCCCTTTTACGCCGGGCCTGATTGTGGCAGGCGCAGACGCCTCCCGGCAGAGATGAAATCGCATTTCATAATCGATAATTACATCTGTTTACACCAGTGAAGTGAATGCGTATATTTCGCATTTGCATTTCCATGCGCGCCTCGCGCTGACGCATTTACATCCCGCAGCCAGCAACGTACTGGCTGCGGGTTCTGCTCACACACCATTAAGGGTTTATCATGTCTTTCCCGCAGAATGGCCGCTTCGGCGCACGCGCCTGTACGGCCACCCCTTCCCTGCTGGCCGTTGCCATTGCTTTCGCGCTCACCCCGGCCACCGGTTTTGCCGCCGGCAGTGAAGAGACGGTGGTGGTTGAAGGAACCAGTGCTGCCGACACCCGTGCCCTGACCGAACAGGATTACAATACGCAGACCACTGCGGCAGGCACCAAAATGACGCTGGTGCAGCGCGATATCCCTCAATCCATCAGCATTACCACCCAACAGCGAATGAAGGATCAGCAGTTGGAAACGCTGGGCGATGTGCTGAAGAACACCACCGGCGTGTTCGAGAGCGCGGCAGACTCCGATCGCAGCACCTACTACTCGCGCGGCTTCCTGATTGATAACTATATGGTCGACGGTATTCCGACGATTTTTGAAACCCGCTGGAACCTGGGCGATGCCCTTTCCGATACCGCCATGTATGAGCGCATTGAAGTGGTGCGCGGCGCAACCGGGCTGATGACCGGGGCGGGCAACCCATCCGCTTCCGTAAATATGGTGCGCAAGCACGCCGACAGCCGCGAATTCACCTCAAACGTTTCGGCCGAGTATGGCAGCTGGAATAAACAGCGTTACGTGGCGGACGTCTCCACGCCGCTGACGGATGATGGCAGGATCCGTGGCCGTGCGGTGGCCGGTTACCAGCATAATGACAGCTGGCTTGATCGCTACAGCCAGGAGAAGAAGTTCTTCTACGGCGTGCTGGATGTCGATCTGACCGCGTCGACTGCTTTCTCCGTTGGCTATGACTACCAGGAGACCGACGTTGATAGCCCAACGTGGGGCGGCTTGCCGCGCTGGTATACCGACGGCACAAAAACCCACCCGAGCCGCAGCGACAGCACCGCGCCGGATTGGGCCTACAACAATAAAGTCTCCAAACGTACCTTCGCGACGGTGAAACAGAGCCTCGGCAGTGACTGGCTGCTGACGGTCAACGGCACCCACACCGAGACGCAGCTCGACAGTAAAGCGCTCTATGTCGACGGCACGGTCGATAAATCCACCGGACTGATGGTCAGCCCTTATGGTGCGTCTTATCCCTATGTTGGCGGCACCGGGTATAACACCGGCATGCGTAAAGTCGATGCGCTGGATACTTTTGCTAATGGCTCGTATGAGCTGTTTGGTCGCCAGCATGAGCTGATGGTCGGCGGCAATCTGAGCAAGCAAAATAACCGCTACTTTAGCTCGTGGGAGAATATCCTCGATACCTCGCTCGGCAACTACAGCAACTTTAACGGCAACTACCCGGAAACCCAGTGGGCACCGCTGAGCCTGGCGCAGGAAGATACTATTCGTCAGCAGTCAGCCTACCTCGCGACGCGTATCTCCCTTGCCGATCCGCTGCATCTGATTGCCGGCGCGCGTTATACCAAATACAAACTTGAGACGTTGACGCAGGATCTGGAGAAGAACAACCTCTCACCCTATGCGGGTCTGATTTTCGACATCAACGATACCTGGTCGACCTATGCCAGCTACACCTCCATCTTTAAACCGCAGGAGTACCGTGACGCGCAGGGGAAATATCTCTCGCCGGTAACCGGGAAAAACTACGAGCTGGGCGTCAAATCTGACTGGATGAACAGCCGTTTAACCGCTTCACTCGCCGTGTTCCGTATTGAGCAGGATAACCTTGGGCAGACAACCGGTGGCGTGGTGCCGGGCACCAGCGGCGAAAGCGCGTATGAAGCGGTTGATGGCGCGGTGAGTAGAGGCGTGGAGCTGGAAATTAACGGCGCGCTGACGGATAACTGGCAGATGACTTTCGGTGCCACGCGCTATGTTGCCGATGATAAAGATGGCAATGCGGTGAACCCGAACCTGCCGCGTACGTCGATCAAAACCTTCACCAGCTATCGCCTGCCGATGTTGCAGGAGTTAACCGTCGGCGGTGGCATTAACTGGCAGAACAGCACCTGGGCGAATGTCAGCACCGCCAACGGCAATTTCCGCTCTGAACAGGGCAGCTATGCACTGGTCGATCTGTTTGCCCGTTATCAGGTGACCAAGCAGCTCTCGGTGCAGGCGAATATCGATAACCTGTTCGACAAGAAATATGACACCAACGTCGACAGCCGCACCTATGTGTTCGGCGAGCCGCGTAACTTCTCAGTGAGCGCCAATTACCGCTTCTGATATCGCATCAGTTAACAAAAGGAGCCTGCGGGCTCCTTTTTTATGGGCCACCTGTAGGCCGGATAAGCGTTAGCGCCATCCGGCATTGCGGTTTTGCCGGATGGCGGCGTTGCCTTATCCGGCCTACAAAGGCAAATGCAGGCAATAAAAAAGGGAGCCATCAGGCTCCCTCAGTCTCCCCAGACTATGGCTTAGCTGTTGCGGATGTACTCATCCATCTCGGTTTTCAGGTTATCGGATTTGGTACCGAAAATCGCCTGAACGCCGGAACCGGCAACAACCACACCCGCAGCGCCCAGTTTCTTCAGGCCAGCCTGATCCACTTTCGCTACGTCAGCCACGCTGACACGCAGACGCGTGATGCACGCATCGAGGTTGGTGATGTTCTCTTTGCCGCCAAACGCGGAAACCAGAGCCGGAGCCATTTCGCTGGTTACGCCAGCTTTGCTCTCTTCGGTGGTCTCTTCACGACCCGGCGTCTTCAGATCCAGCGCTTTAATCAGCACGCGGAAGACGGTGTAGTAAACCACTGCGTAGCAGATACCGATAATCGGGAACAGCCACAGTTTGCTGCTGTTGCCGCTCAGCACGACGAAGTCGATCAGACCGTGAGAGAACGAGGTACCGTCACGCATACCCAGCAGGATACAGATCGGGAAGGCCAGGCCTGCCAGAATCGCATGGATAACGTACAGGATCGGCGCCACGAACATAAAGGAGAACTCGATCGGCTCGGTGATACCGGTCAGGAACGAGGTCAGCGCGGCGGAGATCATGATACCGCCCACTTTAGCGCGGTTTTCCGGTTTCGCAGAGTGCCAGATAGCAATCGCGGCAGCCGGCAGACCGTACATTTTGAACAGGAAGCCACCGGAGAGTTTACCTGCGGTCGGGTCACCTGCCATGTAACGCGGGATATCGCCGTGGAACACCTGACCTGCGGCGTTGGTGAATTCACCAATCTGCATCTGGAAAGGTACGTTCCAGATGTGGTGCAGACCAAACGGCACCAGGCAGCGCTCGATGAAGCCATAGATACCGAACGCAACAACCGGGTTCTGGTAAGCAGCCCACTGAGAGAAGGTCTGGATAGCAGTACCGATCGGCGGCCAAATGAAGGAGAGGATCACGCCGGTGAAGATTGCTGCCAGACCAGAGATGATCGGCACAAAGCGTTTACCCGCGAAGAAGCCCAGATACTCAGGCAGCTTGATACGGTAGAAGCGGTTAAACATATACGCTGCGATCGCACCAGAGATGATACCGCCGAGAACACCGGTGTCTGCCAGGTGTTTCGCCGCGATCTCTTCAGCAGGTAAATGCAGAACCAGCGGCGCAACCACCGCCATGGTTTTAACCATAATGCCGTAGGCGACAACGGCGGCAAGTGCGGAAACGCCGTCGTTATTGGTGAAGCCAAGGGCCACACCGATCGCGAAGATCAGCGGCATGTTGGCGAAAACGGAACCGCCCGCTTCGGCCATAACATGGGAAACCACTTCTGGCAGCCAGCTGAAGTTTGCCGAACCGACGCCCAGCAGGATACCTGCGATAGGCAGTACGGATACTGGCAGCATCAGCGATTTACCGACCTTCTGCAGGTTAGCAAATGCATTCTTAAACATAATTGAGAGTGCTCCTGAGTATTAGTGCTTTTTTCTACGCTTTCGCGCATTGGCACGGGGGGAGAACCGCGCCGTGGGAAGGGCATCTAAGCGCCCTTTATTTATTACACAGAGTAAAATAAATCGTTTCAGGTTTGTTTGACCGCTATCACGTTTCAGCCAGCATCGACAATAAAACTCACATTGCCTTACATTTGCCGCTCTGTTTAGGTCAAATTGTAACCGTCACCGCCCATTTTATGGCGGTGAACTTTACTCTTATCGGTTATTAATTACGAGTACTAAAATAAGCTGCTTTTCAGGCTAATTGCAGACGCGACGGGGCGATATGGAACAGGCGGGCAAAGTTTTGCGTCGTCTGTTGTGCAAGCTCTTCAATGGAGACGCCCTTCAGCACCGCCATATACTCTGCAACATCGCGCGTCATGGCGGGCTGGTTCTCTTTCCCGCGGTGCGGTACCGGTGCCAGATAGGGGGAATCCGTCTCCACCAGCAGGCGATCGAGCGGCACATAGCGCGCGGCGTCACGTAACTGCTCAGCGTTACGGAAGGTGACAATGCCGGAAAAGGAGATATAAAAACCCATATCCAGCAGCTTACCGGCCGTTTCACGATCTTCGGTAAAGCAGTGTAGTACGCCGCCGCAATCCTGCACCTTCTCTTCTTGTAAAATGGCCAGCGTATCGGCGCGCGCGTCACGCGTATGTACAATCACCGGTTTATTCAGCTCGCGCCCAATGCGGATATGGTTGCGGAAGGACTCCTGCTGGCGCGGCTTGGTTTCCGGGGTATAGAAGTAGTCGAGGCCGGTTTCACCCATGGCCACTACCCCCTCTTCTGCCGCCAGCTGGCGCAGGGTTTCCACCTCGTACTCTTCATCCTGATTAAGCGGATGTACGCCGCAGGAGAAGACCACATTCTCACGCTCGCCGACTAATTCACGCATTGACCGGTATCCGGGCAGCGTCGTGGCAACCGCGAGGCAGAACCTCACATCGCGCGCGGCGGCTTTCGCCAGCACATCGTCCACATTTTTATGCAGCGTTTCATAGTTAAGGCCATCGAGATGGCAGTGCGAGTCGACTAAAAACATAATGTCTCTCTTATAGATGGGATACAGGAAGCGTCACGCCGGAATGCAGGTAACGCTCCACATTTAACAGTAAATCGGTCAGCAGCAGTTCACGGTTGACGCCAACTACGCTCAGCAGTTGCTCACGGCAGGTAAACAGCGCATGCAAAAGCGCATGTAGCGTGTCGCTGCGCCACTGGCGGGCGAAACCCTGCACCAGCGCCGGGGCATCAACGTTAGTCACCAATGTTGCGCCTTGCTGCAGTTTCAGCGCGTCGAGGATCAGCGAAGCAAGCCACTGCAGGCGCTCCGGGGCATTGTCATGGTTAAGCGCCGGCAGCATCGCCAGCCAGTCACCGCCAGCCAGCGCGTTGTTTGCCGCTTCACACAGCGCCTGGCGCTGCTTCCACTTATCATCCTGCAACAACACTTGAGCAGCACCCGGCGAGCCAGCCGACAGGCGCAGCGCGGTGAGAATCGCTTCTTGTGACATTGTCACTTCACGCGAAAGCCACGTCGCGGCGTACTGTTCTGCGGGTGGTGCTAAGTGATGCATACGGCAGCGGCTGCGCAGGGTCGGTAACAGCCGCACAGGCTCGCGGCAGGCAAGGAAAAACCATGTCTGCGCGGGCGGCTCTTCCAGCGTTTTGAGCAGTGCGTTGGCAGCAGCATCGCTGAGCTGCGCAGCATCCGGCAGGCAGACGACTTTCGCGCCGCCGAGGCGGGCATGCTCATACAGCTTTTCATTTACTTCACGCACCGCATCGATGCCCAGCGTCGACTTCCCTTTCTCCGGCGCAAGCACGTAATAATCGGGGTGCGTACCGGCCTGCATCAATTCGCAGCCGCGGCAGCGACCGCAGCTTTTATTTCCTTGCGGCGTCTGGCAGAGCAGCAGGCGGTTGATGGCGTAGATCAGCGCATCGTCGCCCATCCCTTCCAGGGCGTGGATCAGTAACGCGTGGTGCCCGCGCCCGCTCTGATAACTGGCGACCAGTTGTTCAAAGTCCGGCCGTAGCCACGGATACCATTTCATGCGCCCTGCTCCTCCACCCATGCGGTAACGGTGCGGCGAATATCGGCTACAACCTCTTCCAGCGACTGGGTGGCATCAATGGTACGAATACTCGGATCCTGTTCCGCCAGTTCCAGATAGCGGGCACGCGTACGGTTGAAGAAATCGAGCGACTCCTGCTCAATGCGGTCAAGCTCGCCGCGCGCGCGGGCGCGTTTGAGGCCCACTTCCGGCGTCACATCAAGATAGAGGGTTAAATCGGGGCGGAAATCGCCGAGCACCGCGTCGCGCAGCGTGGTGAGCAGGGTTTGATCGATACCGCGTCCGCCGCCCTGGTAGGCCTGGGTGGAGAGATCGTGGCGATCGCCAATCACCCAGTTTCCGCTTGCCAGCGCAGGTTTGATCACCGTCTCCACCAGCTGGACGCGGGCGGCGTAAAACATCAGCACTTCGGCTTTATCGGTGATCACTTCATCCCCGACGGATCGGATATCCAGCACCAGGCTGCGCAGCTTTTCTGCCAGCAGCGTGCCGCCCGGCTCGCGGGTGAAGACCATGTCGCCAACGCCGAGCGTTTTCAGCGTGTCGACAATGACATCCCGCGCGGTGGTTTTGCCCGCGCCTTCCAGCCCTTCAATGACGATGTATTTACTGCCCATTTTTTTCCTTAAGTACTTTCAGGTACTCCTGCACCGATCGGTTATGACTGGCGAGATTGGTGTTAAACGTATGCCCGCCTTTACCGTCGGCAACAAAATAGAGATATGGCGTTTTTGCCGGATGCGCCGCGGCTTTCAGTGAGGCTTCACCCGGCGTGGCAATCGGCCCCGGCGGCAGGCCATTAATGACATAGGTGTTGTAATCCGTCGGTGCCTCCAGATCGGCGCGCGACAGCTTACCACTATATCGCGCCCCCATCCCGTAGATTACCGTCGGATCGGTCTGCAGACGCATCCCGATGCGCAGCCGGTTAATAAACACCGAGGCGACCCGGTCGCGCTCACCGGCGACGGCGGTCTCTTTCTCAATGATCGAGGCCATCGTCACCAGCTGATTTTCATCTTTATAGGGAAGACCCTCGGCACGCCCTTCCCAGGCGCGGGCAACGGCCTGCACCATTTTTTGATGCGCCCGTTTCAACAGCGCGACATCGGTGGTATTGGCGGTGTACATCCACGTGTCGGGCCAGAACCACCCTTCGACCCACTCCGGGTGCGCCATTTTTATCGCCTGCGCCACGGTCGCATAGTCATCATCTTTCAGCGTGTGTTTAATGTATGGCGCGTCGCGCAGCTGTTTCAGGTAGTCGCTTAACCGCATCCCCTCAACGAAGCGCAGCGGGAACTGCGCCTCTTTGCCGCTCTCCAGCAACTGCATCATCTCCCGCACGGTCATGTTGGGCGTGAAGCGGTAGGTACCGGCTTTAAAATGCGAAAGATCGGGCTCCAGGCGCAGTAACCACTGGAACACACGCGGACGATTAATCACCTTTTCGCGATAGAGCAGCTCGCCAAGCGTTGTGCGCCCGGTGCCAGCCGGCAAGGTGAAGATGGTTTCGTCTTTGATCAAAATTTTGCTGTCGGCCAGCTGCCGCACCTTCCAGGCACCGGCGCCTGCGGCAACAACCAGTACCGCCAGCAGAATGAGTACAACGCCAAAGAGTTTTTTCATAATGGATTCATGTGCTCACAAAGAGGGGCTAAAAAATGGTACAGATCGCGCGCCTGCCACTGCCTGTCCGCCCACTGGCGAACCGGCACAACGGGCATCAGCGCGTTACAAATAATGGCTTCGTCTGCCAGTGCCAGCGCATCGGGCCCGGCGTTGACTTCGACAACGTCAAACGCAGAAGATGCCAGCTGGCGCAGGCAATATTGCCGCATAATGCCATCCACACCCGCCTGATCGAGCCTGGGCGTAAACACCGTTTTACCCTGCCGCCAGAAGAGATTTCCCGCGCTGCACTCGGTGATCCAGCCGTCGCTGTCGAGCACCAGCGCGTCATCGGCGTCGGTTTGTTCAAGCCCGAGGCGAATAAGCACCTGTTCCAGCCGGTTAAGGTGTTTGATACCGGCAAGCGCAGGGTTGCGCCCCAGACGGATTTCACTGAGCGCAAGGGAGACCCCCTCATGCTGCCAGCGCGCATAGTGTGCGGGCCGCGGTGCAAAGGAGACAATGCGCGTCGGCGCAGAACAGTTGGCCGGGCTGTAGCCCCGCCCGCCCACACCGCGCGTGATCACCGCTTTGATAACGCCTTCATCATGCTTTTTCGCCAGCATGGCCATCTCTTGCTCAAGGGCAGACCAGTCGGCAAAAGGGATCGCCAGGCGCTCGCACCCCTGCCGCAGACGCTGCTGGTGAGCGGCAGCAAATTGAATCTGCCCGTCGATAATGCGTGCGGTGGTAAAGCAGCCGTCGCCAAACTGCGTCGCCCGGTCATTGGCCGCAAGCGAGGCCTGCTCTGTGCCATTAATCAAGAACATAGCGACTCCTTGTATGCATGGGCAGACAGTTTGGCAGGATGAAAAGCCGAGGACAAGGGGGATAAATCAGAATAGAAAAGGCCCGCAAGCGGGCCTTTATACGGCAGGTTGATCACACTTTTTTGAAGATCAGCGAGCCGTTGGTACCACCGAAGCCGAAGGAGTTACACAGGGTGTACTCCAGACCGCTAACCTGACGCGCCTCGTGCGGCACAAAATCAAGGTCGCAACCCTCATCCGGATTATCCAGATTGATGGTTGGCGGTACAGCCTGGTCGCGCAGTGCCAGGATGGAGTAGATTGATTCTACTGCACCCGCCGCACCGAGCAGGTGGCCGGTCATCGATTTCGTCGAGCTGACCATTACGTTGTAAGCTGCGTCGCCGAATACGGACTTCACTGCCTGCGCTTCGGCTTTATCGCCCGCAGGTGTTGAAGTGCCGTGTGCGTTCACATAGCCAATCTGCGATGGCTCAATGCCCGCATCGCGAAGCGCATGAATCATCGCTTTCGCCGCACCCGCGCCGTTTTCCGGCGGAGAAGTCATGTGGTAAGCATCGCTGCTCATGCCAAAACCGATGATTTCAGCATAGATTTTTGCACCGCGCTTCTTCGCGTGTTCGTACTCTTCCAGCATGATGATGCCTGCGCCATCGCCGAGGACAAAACCATCACGGTCTTTATCCCACGGGCGGCTTGCGGCCTGCGGATTGTCGTTACGCGTGGAGAGCGCGCGCGCTGCGCCAAAACCACCGACGCCAAGCGGCGTACTCGCTTTTTCCGCACCACCTGCGAGCATCGCATCTGCATCGCCATAGGCAATGATACGCGCCGCGTGACCAATGTTGTGCACGCCTGAGGTACAGGCAGTCGCAATTGAAATGCTGGGGCCTTGCAGACCAAACATAATGGTCAAATGGCCAGCCACCATATTCACAATGGTCGATGGAACGAAGAACGGGCTGATTTTACGCGGCCCACCCTTGACGAGGGAGCTGTGGTTTTCTTCGATCAGGCCGAGACCACCAATGCCAGAACCAATCGCCGCGCCAATACGCGAGGCGTTTTCTTCTGTTACTTCCAGGCCGGAATCCTGCATGGCCTGAATACCAGCGACAATTCCATATTGAATGAAGTCGTCCATTTTGCGCTGTTCTTTGCGCGAAATGTACTCTTCACAATTAAAATCCTTTACTAAGCCAGCAAATTTGGTTGCATAGGCGCTAGTATCGAAATGGTCGATCAGGCTGATGCCACTCTGACCGGCAAGGAGAGCTTTCCAGGTAGACTCTACGGTATTGCCGACAGGAGACAACATGCCAAGTCCGGTCACAACTACACGACGCTTAGACACGTTTGTCCTCCAGGGAGGGATAAAAAAAGAGATTCGTGGGATTGCTCAGATAAAACTCAGGCGGTCGAATGACCGCCTGGAGATGTTCACTTACGCCTGGTGGCCGTTGATGTAATCAATGGCAGCCTGAACGGTAGTGATCTTCTCAGCTTCTTCGTCCGGAATCTCAGTATCAAACTCTTCTTCCAGAGCCATTACCAGCTCAACGGTGTCAAGAGAATCAGCGCCCAGGTCCTCAACGAAGGAAGCATTGTTGGTAACTTCTTCCTGCTTAACGCCCAGCTGCTCGCCGATAATTTTCTTAACGCGTTCTTCGATAGTGCTCATACTCTTAAATTTCCTATCAAAACTCGCTTTCGCGATGGTTTTCGTAGTGTATAAAATGTTGAAAAATTTGCAACTAAATCCCGGCAGTTCGTACCACGATTTTACGCTATTTTGAGGCTTTTCACCCCAATAACGCAAATAAATTTCATCGTGGTTAAACCATATACATTCCGCCGTTGACGTGCAGGGTCTCACCAGTGATGTAACCCGCCTCGTCAGAGGCTAAAAATGCAACCGCGCTGGCGATTTCCTGCGCACCGCCGAGACGGCCTGCAGGCACTTGCGCCAGAATACCCGCACGCTGATCGTCAGATAGCGCACGCGTCATGTCCGTTTCAATAAAACCCGGAGCAACAACGTTTACCGTAATACCGCGGGACGCAATTTCACGCGCCAGCGATTTACTAAAACCGATAAGACCCGCTTTCGCCGCAGCGTAGTTGGCCTGACCGGCATTTCCCATGGTACCAACCACAGAACCGATAGTGATAATACGCCCATGACGCTTTTTCATCATAGCTCGCATTACCGCTTTTGACAGACGGAAAACAGATGAAAGGTTGGTCTCGATAATATCGTCCCACTCATCATCTTTCATGCGCATCAGCAGATTGTCACGGGTGATACCGGCGTTATTCACCAGAATATCGACCTCGCCAAACTCAGCGCGAATGTTTTCCAGCACAGATTCGATAGATGCAGGGTCGGTCACATTTAACTGCAGACCTTTACCGTTCGCACCCAGATAATCGCTGATTGCCTGCGCGCCACTTTCGCTGGTCGCAGTACCAATCACCTTCGCGCCACGGGCTACGAGGGTTTCGGCGATTGCGCGGCCAATACCGCGGCTTGCACCGGTAACCAGCGCGATTTTTCCTTCAAAACTCATGGTCTTCCTCTTTTATTGCGCAAGTGCCTCTGACATCGCCGCCGGCTCGTTTAACGCCGAGGCTGTCAGGGTGTCAACAATACGTTTAGTCAGGCCGGTGAGGACTTTACCCGGGCCCACTTCATACAGGTGCTCAATGCCCTGTGACGCCATAAACTCAACGCTTTTGGTCCACTGAACCGGGCTATAGAGCTGGCGCACCAGCGCATCGCGAATCGCTTCCGGGGTAGTTTCACACGCCACATC
This sequence comes from Kosakonia sp. S57, assembly GCF_016516575.1. Classification (NCBI taxonomy): domain Bacteria; kingdom Pseudomonadati; phylum Pseudomonadota; class Gammaproteobacteria; order Enterobacterales; family Enterobacteriaceae; genus Kosakonia; species Kosakonia sp. S57. Next base: position 20,718 of record NZ_JACVUL010000027.1, read on the forward strand.
AACGTTATTGATCACCGGGATCTGCGGCGCATTAAACGTAATATTGCTGAGCTCAGCAGCGAGTTTCTCCGCCGCAGGTTTCATCAACGCGCAGTGGGAAGGAACGCTTACCGGCAACGGCAGCGCACGTTTTGCGCCAGCGGCTTTACAGGCAGCTCCCGCACGCTCAACGGCTTCTTTATGACCCGCAATAACAACCTGACCCGGTGAGTTGTAGTTTACCGGCGATACAACCTGCCCTTCGGCAGCGGCTTCACACGCCTGTGCAATTGCGGCGTCATCAAGACCGATAATCGCGGACATCGCACCGGTACCTGCCGGAACGGCATCCTGCATAAACTTACCGCGCAGTTCAACCAGGCGAACCGCATCAGCAAACGCGATTACGCCAGCGCAAACCAGCGCAGAGTATTCGCCAAGGCTATGGCCTGCCATCAGCGCAGGCGCTTTACCGCCCTGCTGCTGCCATACGCGCCACAGCGCGACAGACGCCGTCAACAGCGCCGGCTGCGTCTGCCAGGTTTTGTTCAGTTCTTCCGCCGGGCCTTCCTGCACCAGCGCCCAGAGATCGTAGCCCAGCACCGCTGAAGCTTCCTGGAAAGTCTCTTCGATAACCGGCCAGGTTGCAGCCATATCGGCCAACATGCCGACAGTCTGGGAACCCTGTCCCGGAAACACAAATGCAAATTGCGTCATTTTTTTATCCTTATACTCAGAAACGTACCAGCGCAGAGCCCCAGGTGAACCCGCCGCCAAAGGCTTCAAGCAGGATCAGCTGACCAGCTTTGATGCGCCCGTCGCGCACCGCTTCATCCAGTGCGCAAGGCACGGAAGCGGCAGACGTATTGCCATGACGATCGAGTGTTACCACTACATTGTCCATCGACATGCCGAGTTTTTTCGCCGTCGCGCTGATAATACGCAGGTTCGCCTGATGCGGCACCAGCCAGTCCAGCTCGCTGCGCTCAAGGTTGTTGGCAGCCAACGTTTCGTCAACAATATGCGCCAGTTCGGTGACGGCAACTTTAAAGACTTCGTTACCCGCCATCGTTAAATAGGTCGGATTTTCCGGGTTTACGCGATCGAGGTTCGGCAGCGTCAGCAGTTCGCCATAGCTTCCGTCAGCGTGCATATGCGTGGAGATAATACCCGGCTCTTCTGAAGCGCCCAGCACGGCAGCGCCAGCGGCGTCACCGAAGAGGATAATCGTACCGCGATCTTCCGGATCGAGCGTGCGCGCCAGCGCATCGGAGCCGATCACCAGCGCATGTTTTACCGCGCCGGATTTGATGTACTGATCGGCAATGCTCAGGGCATAGGTAAAGCCTGCGCAGGCGGCGGCAACGTCAAACGCCGGGCAGCCTTTAATCCCCAGCATATTCTGGATCTGGCAGGCAGCGCTTGGGAAAGCGTGGGTCGCTGAAGTGGTTGCGACAATGATTAAGCCAATCTGATCGTTATCGATGCCGGCCATCTCGAGCGCGCGTTTAGCGGCCTCAAAGCCCATAGTCGATACAGTCTCGTTTGCCGCAGCAATACGACGCTCACGAATACCCGTACGCGTGACAATCCACTCGTCGGAGGTATCGACCATTTTTTCTAAATCGGCGTTTGTTCGAACCTGTTCTGGCAGATAGCTGCCGGTACCAATAATCTTTGTATACATGTGCGCTCAGTCACTCTTGGATAATATACATACGTTCTTGCTTTCGTCGCCCAGTGCAGACGAAGCCGACGAGATGTACACAGATACCAGGCGAGCGGCAATCCGTTGTGGGACTTGCCGCTGCACCGCCTGCACTGCCTGCTCAATCGCGACGCAAAACGCGCGCTGATTGGCTGCGCCGTGACTTTTAATCACTGTGCCGCGCAATCCTAACAGACAGGCACCATTATACTGGTCGGGGTTGAGGTGGCTGAATCGACTTATCAGACTTTTTTGTAACCAACGTTTGAGTAAGATGAGCCACCACGCCCTTTTTTTCCCTTCGCCCTGCGATTTCAGCAGCGAAAGGAACATTCTGACAACCCCTTCCATGGTTTTTAGCGTGACGTTTCCGGTGAAACCGTCACACACCAGCACATCCGTCTTGCCGGTTAATAATTCGTTCGCTTCCAGGTAACCAATGTAGTTGATGGATGGCGCTTCGCGTAATAACGCGGCAGCTTCGCGGATATTGTCATGGCCTTTGCTCTCCTCTTCACCAATATTGAGCAGAGCGACCCGCGGGTTGGCGATCTCAAGGATCTCCTCCGCCATGACGGCACCCATAACGGCGAATTGTGCCAGCATCGTACTATCGCAATCGACATTCGCACCCAGATCGAGCACCACCGTTCTGCCCTTTTGCTGATGCGGTAATACCGTCACCAGCGCCGGGCGTTCAATGCCGTCGAGGGGTTTGAGCAGCAGCTTCGCCAGCCCCATCAGCGCCCCGGTATTGCCTGCGCTGACGCAGGCCTGGGCGCGCCCCTCTTTCACCAGCTCCAGCGCAATACGCATTGACGTACCGCGACTATTACGGATCGCCTGCGCCGCGCGCGCATCACTGGCAATAACTGACTGTGCAGGAACAACAAGCAGGCGAGAGCGCTGCTCGAAATCAGCTTTGGCAAGTAATGGCGTGATTGCGTCGGGATCGCCGACTAACAGGAGAGTGAGTTGCGAATTAGAATTCAGTGCCTGCAAAGCTGCAGGCACTGTCACGGAGGGGCCAAAATCGCCCCCCATGACATCTAACGCCAGGGTTAGACGTGTCAAGGTATCGTCAGAGCCTGGTTCGGTTTATCCCCGCCTGAGCGGGGAAAGCCTCACTAAGCTTCATCACGCTTGCGCGTGATTACTTAGTGATAACCTTGCGACCGCGGTAGAAACCGTCAGCGGTCATGTGGTGACGCAGGTGGGTTTCACCAGAAGTTTTGTCTACAGACAGGCTGGTGACTGCGGTCAGCGCGTCATGGGAACGACGCATGCCACGTTTGGAACGGGTTGGTTTATTCTGTTGTACGGCCATGGACCTTACTCCTCAATTACTTACGCTTTAAGCTGGCTAATACGGCAAATGGATTGGGTTTTTGCGCTTCATCAGGCAATTCCCCAAAGACCATGTCCGCCTCGGACACTTCACAGTGTTCAGAATCATGCACCGGAACTACAGGCAAGGCGAGAATGATTTCATCCTCAACCAACGCCCGCAGATCGATTTCGCCGAATTCGTTAACCTCAATCGGCTCATACGCTTCCGGCAGTGCTTCAGCCTGTTCGTCTGAACGCACAGGACTAAAACAATACGTTGTGTAGACGTGATGGGTGAACGGTTTCCCGCAGCGCTGGCACTCGAGAGCTACCGTAACCTTCGCATCGCCGGTTAACACCGCCAGACGCTGATTATCAATAGCAAACGACATGGAGCACTCCACATCAGTTTCTACGCTGACAACAGAATCGGCGACGCGCTCGACCTGATCGAGAGTGTAGACACCCTCATAATCAAGGCGTTTTTGAGCGGTACGAACCGGATCAAGAGTCAGGGGTAATTTTACCTTTTGCATAGGGCGCGCATATTAACTTTGTAACGTCATAGAGTCAAAGAAAAAGGCAGCCTGCGGTTGCCTTTTGCCAATTATTCGCACACATTGCGGCCTACAGTTTAATTTGCCTCTCATCGTTAAGCCATATTTGGTGGAAAAAATATGTCTCCTCTTATTCTTGCTTCAACTTCACCCTATCGTCGCGCGCTGCTGGATAAACTCGGCCTCCCCTTTGAGTGTGCAGCACCACAAACCGACGAAACACCGCACCCCGGTGAAACACCCCGCCACCTCGTGCTGCGCCTTGCTCAGGAAAAAGCGCAATCACTGGCGGATAAATATCCGCACCATCTGATAATTGGTTCCGACCAGGTGTGCGTATTGAATGGCGAAATTAACGGCAAACCGCATACGGAAGAGAATGCACGCCAGCAATTGCTGAAAGCGAGCGGAAATATTGTCACCTTCTATACGGGACTGGCGCTCTATAATTCAGCAACCGAGCATCTACAAACGGAGTGCGAACCCTTCGACGTCCATTTCCGCCATTTAAATGAGCAGGAGATCGAGGACTACGTGCGTAAAGAGCGTCCGCTTAATTGTGCCGGTAGTTTTAAAAGCGAAGGGTTGGGCATCGCGCTGTTCGAGCGCCTTGAAGGGCGCGATCCAAATACGCTGGTCGGGCTGCCGCTGATTGCGCTGTGCCAGATGCTGCGCCGCGAGGAGCGCAACCCATTGTTAAGCTAATGCTTAGGCGATCACAGATTGTTTAGTACACGACCTGTAGAGTCACTCTCAATATTAAAACGGCGTTTTAATTTGAGGGGTGCTGATGAAGATGTCGTGCAAAACGGCGCTGGCCGCTGCGTTATTGATTTCCGCTGCGGCCAGCGCACAAGAGACGTGGCAAACCGAGGGCGTCGTCGAAGGCAATCTCCCGGCAAGCTGGCCCGCGCTGAAAGCGCAAATGCTCTACCCTGACTCCTGGCTCTCCGGCCACTACACCGATTTTAATCAATGGCAAACAGAGAGCCGCCAACGCTTTCGTGCCGCCCTCCTCACCCCCGATGCCACAAAAATTTTCGCGCCGGAAACAATAAGCAAAGAGGATCGCGGCAGCTACACCGCCGAAAAACTGGCGCTTAACATTACCGACGACAACCGCATTTCGGCCCTGCTGCTGATGCCAAAAACGCCCGGCCCGCATCCGGCGGTGGTGCTTCTGCACGACCACGGTTCGAAATTTGATATCGGCAAAGAGAAGCTCATCAAACCGTGGAATGACGCTAAAAAACTCGTCAGTGCGCAGGCATGGGCGGATAAGTTCTTTAGCGGAAAATTTATTGGCGACGAGCTGGCGCAGCGCGGTTACGCGGTTATCGCTATCGACAGCCCCGGCTGGGGCGATCGCGGGCCGATGGTCTATGACCAGCAGCAGGCGCTGGCCAGCAACTACTTCAATCTGGGCCGCTCCCTTGCGGGCGAAGTGGCATATGAAGATATGCGCACCGTCGATTTTATCGCCGCACATGCAGGGGTTGATAGCAAACGCGTCGGCGTGCTGGGCTTCTCAATGGGCGGGTTCCGCGCCTGGCAACTGGCTGCACTGAGTGACAAGGTGGCCGCCACGGCGGTGATTTCGTGGTTCGGCACTTACAATGGCCTGATGCAGCCCGGGAATAATGTGCTGCGCGGGCAGTCAGCCTTTTATATGCTGCACCCTGGAATGCCAGCGCTGATGGATATTCCCGATATTGCCAGCCTCGCTGCACCAAAACCGATGCTGATCTTCAGCGGGGGTAAAGATAAGCTCTTCCCGCCCCAGGCGGTCGCAGAGGCCTTTGAGAAAGTGCACCGCGTCTGGGCGTCGCAGCATGCCGATGAAAAACTGGTGACCAAAAGCTGGCCCGAACTGGGCCATGTCTTTTATCAGCAGCAGCAGGATGAGGTCTTTCCGTGGCTGGACAGGTGGCTGAAGCCGTAAGCGATCCCCTCCGCATCGGAGGGGAGAGACGTTATTTTGCGTTACGCAGCGTCGTCAGGCAGTGTTTAAGGGCGTTGTCGAGGGGCGCTTCGATGCGCAGCGTCTCGCCGGTTGCCGGGTGGGTGAACTTCAGCGCCGCCGCATGCAGGAAGAGGCGTGATAAGCCGGTTGAGGCAAGCTGCTTATCAAACTCCCGGTCGCCGTAGCGATCGTCAAAGGCAATGGGATGCCCGGCATGCTGGGTATGAACGCGGATCTGATGCGTACGCCCTGTTACCGGGCTGCAACGTACCAGCGTGGCGAAAGCGTAGCGCTCTTCCACTTTGAAGCGCGTTTCCGACGGTTTACCTTCGCTGTTAACCCGTACGATGCGCTCACCACTCTGCAGAATATTTTTCAGCAGCGGTGCCTGCAAGGTTTTCACGTGGGATTGCCACTGCCCGCGCACCAGCGCCAGATAATCTTTCTGCATCTCTTTACCGCGCAGCTGCTCATGGAGCGAACGCAGCGCCGAACGCTTTTTCGCTACCAGCAGCACGCCGGAGGTGTCGCGATCGAGGCGATGAACCAGTTCGAGGAAGCGCGCTTCCGGGCGCAACGCACGCAGCCCTTCGATCACGCCAAAGCTGAGGCCGCTGCCGCCGTGTACCGCGGTGCCCGAGGGTTTATTCAGCACCAAAATATGATCATCTTCGTAGAGGATGACGTCGTTAAGCTGGGCGACCTTTTGCAGGTGCGGCGAAACTGCCTCTTCTTCTTTTTCGGCCACGCGTACCGGCGGGATGCGAATTTCATCGCCATCTTCCAGTTTATATTCTGGTTTTACGCGCTTTTTGTTCACACGTACTTCGCCTTTACGCAAAATACGGTAGATCATGCTCTTCGGTACGCCCTTCAACTGCGTACGCAAAAAGTTATCAATGCGTTGCCCCGCTTCGTCTGCGGTGATAGCAACAAATTTTACGGCTAATGTCTCAGTTTTCATGGGAGGCGATTCTAAATAGCCACGCTGAATAGCGCCACTCATTTTTATATGCTTATATTGACTATTACATTCGGTAAACAGCGTTTCATACAGTTGATTCGGTGGTTATTAAACCAATCTCCGGGCAAAGGTGAAGAAACTGTGAGTAACCGGGTGATAAATGGTAAAAGTCAGCTTGCTATAACAGGGTTCGCAGGGAATAATGTTGCCGTTTTCCGTGTTGAATTTTGCTAAAACAAGTAAATGAGCGGAATGACCAGTTTTGCCTGTCCGATCATACACGCAGCAATGGCGTAAGACGTATTGATCTTTCAGGCAGTTAGCGGGCTGCGGGTTGCAGTCCTTACCGGTAGATGGAATCTTCTCTGGAGAGTTTTTCCCAGGCTGTTCCCCTGATAATTGCGCTGTATTTTCCACAGGAAATGCAGGCAACCGACACACTGCGCCTCTTAAGCGAGCGATAACCGTGAGGTTGGCGACGCGTAATAGACTCGAGGCCATCGGTTCTCCCCGGAAAGGCAAAATCTTGCCCGCAGCTTAGTCGTCAATGTAAGAATAATGAGTAAGTTACGATGAAAAGAATGTTAATCAACGCAACTCAGCAAGAAGAGTTGCGTGTCGCACTTGTTGATGGGCAACGTCTGTACGACCTGGATATCGAAAGCCCCGGGCATGAACAGAAAAAAGCCAATATCTACAAAGGTAAAATCACCCGCATTGAACCGAGCCTTGAAGCTGCCTTCGTTGACTACGGCGCTGAACGTCACGGTTTCCTCCCCCTCAAAGAGATCGCTCGCGAATACTTCCCCGCCAACTACAACGCGCATGGCCGTCCGAACATCAAAGATGTGCTGCGTGAAGGCCAGGAAGTTATCGTCCAGATCGACAAAGAAGAGCGCGGCAACAAAGGCGCGGCGCTGACCACCTTTATCAGCCTCGCCGGTAGCTACCTCGTTCTGATGCCGAACAACCCGCGCGCGGGCGGCATCTCCCGCCGTATCGAAGGCGATGACCGTACCGAGCTGAAAGAGGCGCTGTCTAGCCTTGAACTGCCGGACGGCATGGGTCTTATCGTGCGTACCGCAGGCGTTGGCAAATCTGCCGAAGCGCTGCAGTGGGATCTCAGCTTCCGCCTGAAACACTGGGAAGCCATTCAGAAAGCCGCAGAGAGCCGCCCGGCTCCGTTCCTGATTCACCAGGAGAGCAACGTTATCGTTCGCGCTTTCCGTGACTATCTGCGCCAGGACATTGGCGAAATCCTGATTGATAACCCGAAAGTGCTGGAGCTGGCTCGCCAGCATATCGCCGCACTGGGTCGTCCGGATTTCAGCAGCAAAATTAAGCTCTACACCGGTGAAATCCCGCTGTTCAGCCACTATCAGATTGAGTCGCAAATCGAATCCGCCTTCCAGCGTGAAGTGCGTCTGCCGTCAGGCGGCTCGATTGTTATCGACAGCACCGAAGCGCTGACCGCCATCGACATCAACTCCGCTCGCGCAACCCGCGGCGGCGACATTGAAGAGACGGCGTTCAACACTAACCTCGAAGCGGCAGATGAGATTGCCCGCCAGCTGCGTCTGCGCGACCTCGGCGGCCTGATCGTTATCGACTTTATCGACATGACTCCGGTACGCCACCAGCGCGCGGTTGAAAACCGTCTGCGTGAAGCGGTACGTCAGGATCGTGCACGTATCCAGATTAGCCATATCTCCCGCTTCGGCCTGCTGGAGATGTCCCGCCAGCGTCTGAGCCCGTCGCTGGGTGAATCGAGCCATCACGTCTGCCCGCGCTGTAGCGGTACGGGCACCATCCGTGACAACGAATCCCTGTCGCTCTCCATTCTGCGTCTGATTGAAGAAGAAGCGCTGAAAGAGAACACCCAGGAAGTGCACGCCATTGTGCCGGTGCCTGTTGCCTCGTACCTGCTGAACGAAAAACGTGCCGCCGTCAGCGCTATCGAAGCCCGTCAGGGCGGCGTGCGCTGCGTCATCGTGCCGAACGATCAGATGGAAACGCCGCACTACTCGGTGCTGCGCGTACGTAAAGGCGAAGAGACGCCAACTCTCAGCTACCTGCTGCCGAAGCTGCATGAAGAGGAGATGGCGCTGCCGTCTGAAGAGGAGTATGCCGAGCGTAAACTGCCTGAGCAGCCTGCCCTCGCCACCTTTGTAATGCCGGATGTGCCGCCTGCGCCGCAAGCCCAGGAGCCAGCGCCTGTAGCACAGGCACAGCCTGCCGCTGCCACTACCGCAGCACCGGGTCTGTTTGGCCGCATCGTCTCTGCCCTGAAAAACCTGTTTGCTGGCGAAGAAGCGCCTGCGCCGGTTGAAGTGAAGGAAGAGAAGAAAGAGGCGAAACCTGAGCGTTCGCAGGAGCGTCGTAAACCGCGTCAAAGCAACCGTCGCGACCGTAACGATCGCCGCGATTCGCGTGACTCCCGTAGCGAAGGCAACGAGGGGCGTGAAGGACGTGACAACCGCGACAATCGTGATAACCGCGAAGGTCGTGAGAACCGTGAAGGTCGCGAAGATAATCGCCGCAACCGTCGTGAAAAACCGCAGCAGAACGCGGAGAATCGCGAGCCGCGCCAGAACACCGTCGTTGACGAGTCGGATAAAGCGAAAACCCGCGACGAGCAGCAGCCGTCACGTCGTGAACGCAACCGCCGCCGTGGTGATGATAAACGTCAGGCGCAGCAGGAAGTCAAAGAGCTGAACCGTGAAGAGCTGAACCGCGAAGAGCAGCCTGCTCAGGAAGCGGAGCAGGAAGAGCGTGTTCAGGTGATGCCGCGCCGCAAACAGCGCCAGCTGAGCCAGAAAGTGCGCATCGATGATAACCGTGCTGAAACCGTTATCGACGAAACCGTCGCAGAGACCGCGCCAGAGGAGCAGCATACTCAGCTCGCGAAAGTCGATCTGCCGGCTGTGGTTGAAAACGCCCCGGTGCTGGAGCAGGAAGAGAACGGTGAAGCGCGTGAAAACACCATGCCGCGCCGCTCACGCCGCTCCCCGCGTCACCTGCGCGTTAGCGGTCAACGCCGCCGTCGCTACCGTGACGAGCGCTACCCGGTACAGTCCGCCATGCCGCTGACTATCGCCTGCGCCTCGCCGGAGATGGCGTCCGGTAAAGTGTGGGTTCGCTATCCGGTGCCGCGTGCGCAGGACGAGCAGCAGGAGATCCAGCACAACAGCGCGCTGGAAACCGAGCAGCAGCATGCAGCAGAGCATGAAGTTGCCCCAGCCGTAGCTGAAGCCCAGCTGGTCACCACCCCGCAGGCTGACGTTGTTGAGCCGCAGGCACCGGTCGAAACCGCAGCTCCCAGCGAGCAGCCAGAAGTGGTTGAACCGCAGGCAGCGGTTGCAGAGCCAGCTCCGGTCGAGGTTGAAACGACCCATCCGGCAGCGATCTCTGCCCCGGTAGACGAGCAGCCGCAGCTGATTGCTGAGGAAGATTGCCCTGTCGCAGAGCAGGTTGCTGAAGAGGCCGAGCCAGTGAAAGAGGAGGCTACGCCTGCACCGGTTGTTGAAGACGTTGCTCCGGCGAAAGTTGAAACTCCAGTGCAAGCTGAAGTTCCTGCTCCGGTGAAAGTTGAAGCCCCTGTAGCGGTGAAAGCTGAAACAGCTGCGCCGGTGGTTGCAACCGCGCCGATGACTAAAGCGCCGGCCCCTGCGTATGTACAGGAAGCACCGCGCCACAGCGACTGGGTTCGCCCGGCGTTCAACTTCGACGGTAAAGGTTCTGCGGGCGGTCACAGCGCCACGCATACCGCCACCGCGCCGGCGACCAAACCGCCAGCGGTTGAGTAAGTAAAACGCTGCAACAAGCCGACCTCCGGGTCGGCTTTTTTTATGCCCGCATTTCCGGCTGGCGCATCCCGCTCAGCCCCGGCATCACTTCCCGCATCAGTTGCAAGAATTTACGCAGCCGCGCGGGGTAGTAGCGCGCCCACGGATAGACAAGGTGAACCGGTAATGGTGCCGCCTGCCACTGTGGCAGCAGCGTCACCAGACTGCCGCTGCGGATATCCTCTTCCACCGCCCAGCTGGAGATTAACGTCACCCCCAGCCCGGCGAGTGCCGTATTGCGCGCGGCGTAAAGACTGTCGGTAAACAAGCGTGGAGAGATGGCTACCTGCACCTGCTCATCATCCTGCGCGTACAGCGTAATTTGATGCTGATAGAAGGTACTCAGCGCCACCCACGGTAAGTTGCCCAGCTGCTGCGGTGTCTCAATAGCCGGAAAGCGTTCCAGCAGCGCGGGCGACGCCACCAGACTGCGCGGCACTTCTGCCAGCAGCACCGAGACGGTAGCCGGATCGACCTCTGCCCCGACGCGAATGGCGCAATCGATATTGGCACTAAGAAAGTCGACGGTTTTATCATTCAGCATCCACTCCACCGTCAGCTGCGGATGACGCTCAAGAAATTGTGTTAGCGGCACCAGCAGCTGCTGCTGACCAAAAGCATGCGGGGCGCGCACCCGCAGCATGCCGACCGGTTCGTCGTCGGACTGGCTGAGATCATCCTCCAGCGCCACCCAGGCATCTGCTACCCGTTTAGCATGTTGATAACAACGCTCGCCGTCATCAGTGAGCTTCATGGCATGGGTGGTGCGCAGCAGCAGCTTGACGCCAAGCAGCGTCTCCAGCGATTGCAAACGACGGCTGACGGTTGCCTGCGTTGTCTCCAGCTGGCGGGCCGCCGCCGACAGCGAGCCTGCTTCCACAATGCGGATAAAGGTCCGCATTAAGTCCACCCGGTCTATACGCTCTTGTCGCCTCATAATCTTTATGCCTATACGTTTCACGTATAACCGTTTTACCACTGCGCTGACTACCGCGCCAGCGCGCCATGGGTAAAAATGCGCTCACACCGTAGCCTGACTACGCATTCACAGCTTTATCTCTTCGGGGACACCATATGAACCATCAATCGCTCTCTGCCCGTATGGCAAACGGCATCTTTTTTGCGCTGGCGCTTGGCGCAGGATTCAGCGTCGCGGCCATCTACTACTCGCAGCCGCTACTGCCGCTGATGGGCAGCGATCTGCATCTGACCATCAACGGCATGGGGCTGGTACCGACGCTCACTCAGGCCGGTTACGCGCTCGGCATTCTCTTTCTGCTGCCGCTGGGCGACCGTCACGATCGCCGTCGCTTAATTGTGGTGAAAAGCGCAGCGCTGGCGGTGTTACTGCTGGCCTGTAGCCTGACCAGCCACCTGCCCTCACTGCTTATTGTCAGCCTGTTAATCGGCATGGCGGCGACCATGGCGCAGGATATTGTACCGGCCGCGGCGATCCTCGCTCCGGCGGGCAAACAGGGGAAAATGGTCGGCACGGTAATGACCGGCCTGCTGCTCGGTATTTTGCTCTCGCGTACGGTCAGCGGCTTTGTCGGCGCGGCGTTTGGCTGGCGTGTGATGTATCAGCTCGCGGCGGTCAGCATTGCACTGATCGGCGTCTTAATGTGGTCAGTCTTGCCGCGCTTCGCTACTCACTCCACGCTGAGCTATCCGGCACTGATGCGCTCAATGGCGCATCTCTGGCAGCGCTACCCGACGCTGCGCCGCGCGGCGATGGCGCAGGGCTTTTTATCCATCGCCTTTAGCGCCTTCTGGTCGACGCTGGCGCTGATGCTGCTTGAGCACTATCAGCTGGGCAGCGCGGTTGCCGGAACATTCGGGATTGCCGGTGCTGCAGGGGCGTTAGCCGCGCCGCTGGCGGGAGGCCTTGCGGATAAAGTGGGCGCAGAGCGCGTGACGCAGCTCGGTGCCGGGCTGGTAACGATCTCCTTCGCCCTGATGTTCCTGTTGCCTGCCCTGCCGCCCCATGGCCAGCTGGCGCTGATTGCCCTCGCTGCGGTCGGGTTTGATCTTGGCCTGCAATCAAGCCTCGTCGCGCATCAAAATCTGGTTTATAGCCTGGAGCCGCAGGCGCGGGGACGTCTCAATGCGCTGCTCTTTACGGGGGTGTTTATTGGGATGGCGCTGGGTTCCGCGCTGGGAAGCAAGCTTTACGCTGTCGCTTCATGGCAGGGGGTGGTGGTACTGGCGAGCGTATCGGGGCTTATCGCACTGCTGATTCGTCTCTTCGATGCCCGTAAGCTTGAGCAGGCGAAGCAAAACGCATAGATAAAAAAAGGCCCGCTCTGGAGAGACAGAGCGGGCATAGCAGACATACTCCAGTTTCAGGATATGCCCAAAGTAAAAAGGTTATTAACGATTCATCTGGAACAGTGACATACCCTGCATATCGGTGAAGGCTTTATAAGAAGCCTGCAACGCCGCTTGTTGCATGGTGTAAGAGGAGATCACCGAGTTCCAGTCAGCATCGATCAGATCGCTCTTCTGCTGCTTTAACGACAGTGCACGATCGTCGCCAAGCGCATCGAGGGTATCCAGTTCGTTAAGCTGAGTACCGAGTTCAGCACGCACACTCAGCACGTTGTTCAGGGAGTTGCCCAGACCACGGCTGGTTTTATCCACCACGGCCTGCGCTGCGGCTTTCGCCGTATCGTCGCCCGCTACCGGCGTCTTCAGCGCTGCAATTGCCGTGTCGAGCATTTTGAACAGATCCGTCTCCGGCGCAGGCGCAACGCCTGTAGCAGGATCGACAGGCTCTTTGGTCGCATTACTGGTAACGGAGTTGAATACCTGGTCACCGGTATGGGCGATCACCATCGTACGCGCAGCATCAACCTGCTGGGTAATGGCGTCGGTACCGCCGCTGTAGTTGCCTGTGGCATCGTACGGCTTGTTTTCAGTGCGGTAACCACCAAAAATGTAGCGACCGTTACCGTCGGTGCTGTTCGCGAGGTTCAATAACTGATCGCGAAAGCCCTGCAGCTCGGCGGCTACTGAAGCGCGGTCATCATCACTCAGCGAGCCGTTGCCCGCTTTCACGATGCTGCTCTGTGCGCCTGTGACGGCAGTAGTTACCTGCTGCAACACGCTCTCTTCGAGGGAAACTTTCTGCTTCGCGAAGGTGCGCGCCGTATCGTACTGCGTGTTTTGCGCCTGCGCCTGGGAGATCACTACCGCCTGCGAGGCGGCAATCGGATCATCAGACGGGCGGTTAACACGCTGACCGGTTGTCATCTGCTCGCCGTATCCTAACCATTTGCCCTGAGCATTGGTTACGCCGCGCATATTTTGTTCGTACATCATTTGCGTGCTAATACGCATGACTCACCTCTTACTTAACGAATGGCCAGCAGGGCATCAAACAACGAGCTTGCGGTCTTCAGCACCTGGGCGTTAGCCAGGTAATACTGCTGAAAACGCTGCAGGTTGCCGTACTCTTCATCGAGGTTTACCCCGGAGATAGATTGCTGCTGGTTGCTCAACTGGGTCACGACGTTAGTCTGTGTCGCGCTGCTAGTTTTCAGCGTCGAGGTTTTGTTCCCGACATCGCTCACCAGCGTGGCATACGAATCGTTAAAGGTTTTGTTCCCGCCGACCACTTTCGCGCTCTGCAGCTTTAACAAATCCTGACCGTTGCGGTTGTCGCTCGCGCCGTTACCGGCCGCGCCCGCCATGGCGATTTTCGACTCATCGGTCACCGCCACGCTCATATTCACAATCGCGTTGCTCACCGGACGGATGGTGAAGCTGTCATCTTTTTTCGCGCCGGTAGAGCCGTTATTGATGGAGACTTTCAGGCCATCAAAATTGAGCGTGCCGTCTGTCGTATCCGGCGTTACCGCGATGGTGGTGTTATTGGAGAGACGCGTGACGTTCCACTGCGTGCCGTCAAAAGCCACTTTATAGTCGGTCGCCTGTACCGCAGAGCTGTTGGTTACGGCCGCAGTCAGCGTAGCGTCGCCGCTGTTTTTGCTGTTCGACGTGGCAGAAGGCCCGCCAATATTGAAGAACTTCTCACCCGCATCGCCGTCTGCGTCAAAGCCTTTAACGTGCTGCTGGTTAAAGGAGTCGGCGAACGAGAGCGCCAGCTGGCCCAGCGTATTACGCGCCTGGTCCAGATCCTGCGTGCGGAATGAGAGCAGGCCGCCGAGTGAACCGGTGGTCACCTGCTTTTCCGGGATCTCGACATTGCCGGCAATCTTATCGACATACGCCAGCGTGGTACGTGCCGGATCGGCGCTGGAAGGCACCGCCGCCAGTTGACGCGCTTCCTTACCCTGCACCAGAGTAATGCCGTTACCCATGCTGACGTTATAGCTGCCATCCTGGGTGCTGACTTCCACACCCACGACTTTGTTCAGTTCGCTGACCAGCTGATCGCGCTGATCGAGCAGGTCGTTTGGCGATGAGCCTGCACCTACCGCCGTCAGTTTAGAGATCTGCTGGTTGAGGTTGGCGATCTGCTTCGAGTAGTTGTTGATCTGATCAACGCTGGTGGCGATAGATAAGTTGACCTGTTTATCCTGGTCACGCAGATACTGATCGGCCACTTTAAACTGGTTTACCAGACCGTCGGCTTTGCCGAGCAGCGCCTGGCGCGACGACGGATCGGAGGCGTTACTCACCAGCGTCTGCATGCTGGAGAAGAAGCTCTGCAGGCTGCTCGACAGGGAGTTGGTGGTATCCGACAGCACATCGTCAATTTTTGACATCTGCTCGTAACGCGTGGTCAACCCGCTGTTCTGGTTTTGCGCCGCGCGCAGCTGGTTGGTAATAAAGGCGTCATACTCACGCTGAACGCCAGTCACGGTGACACCATTGCCCACGTAGCCGCTACCAGTCAGCGTGCTGTTCGAACTGGTCAACACCGTCGTCTGACGGGTATAGCCCGCGACGTTATAACTCGCAATGTTATTACTGGCGGTATTGAGCGCGGCCTGGGCTGCGCTAAGCCCGCTCATTGCGCTGTTAATCAAACTGGACATGGAGGTTCCTTATACACTTTCAGACATGAGTCCTGTTGAAGATTATCGGCAACCCTGAGTGAAACTTGAGACGTTTTAGAACAGATTTTGTGTATCTGTGCTGTACGCCTTGCTCACTTTCTCACCCATCGATTTAAGCTGCTGGATCATTGAGGTCAGCTTACGGGCATAGTGCGGATCGGTGGCGTAACCGGCGCTCTGCAACGCCTGTGCGCCCTGCTCCGCCGTTGCCGCGGTGGTTACCGCCGCGTAACGTTTGTTGCGCGTCAACATGCCGACATAGTCGGAGAGCGCTTCAAGGTAAGAGCTATACACACGGAATTTGGCTTTCACCTTCACCGCCTCACCGTTTTCATACTCGGTGGTGGTGATTTCGGTCGTCGGCCCTTTCCAGCTTGAGGTCGCTTTCACGCCGAAGATGTTGTAGCTCGGCTCGCCGTTCTCACGCGGGATCTGCCGCTGGCCCCAGCCCGATTCCAGCGCAGCCTGCGCGAGGATCAGGTGGTGCGGCACGCCGCTCTGCTGGCTCGCCAGCCGCGCCGGGAGCGAAAGCTGGGCGAGGAAGTCTTTACTGTCGCCGGAGAGTGCCTGCCCGCTACCCGCTTCGGAAACGTCATCGGCATCCGGTACTTTGGGTATCGCTTTGCGCACAAGCTGTGTGAGCGCCTGGTTTTGATAGGTGTTGACGGTCTCCAGCGGGAACTTCATCGGCACCTGCTGCATCTGGTCAGCCGGATCGACCGGCGCCTGATCGCCGGTCATCTGTTTCACCATCATATCGGCGAGACCGAGGCCTTTACCGGCGGTCATCTGCTGAGCGATCTGCTGGTCATACATGCTGGTATACAGCCGCGTTGAATCACTGCTGAAAATCCCGTCTTTCGGTAACGCTTCGCGCATGCTTTTCAGCATCATCTGCACGAACATCCCCTCCACCTGACGCGCCACCGGGCGCAGGTTGGCAGCCGGATCCTGTCCGGCTTTTGACTTCAGTTCATTCAGCGATTGCGCGTCCCATGCCGCGCTGGTCAACATTCGGCTGTCGGTCAACATTAGATGATCTCCAGTTTCGCACGCAGGCAACCGGCGCTCTGCATTGCCTGCAGAATCGACATCAGCTCCATTGGCGAGGCACCCAGGGCGTTAAGGGCACGCACAACGCTATTAAGATTGGCGCTGGAGCGTACGCTCTGCAGCGAGCCGCCGCTCTGGCGCAGGTCAATCTGCGTTTGCGGTGTTACCACGGTCTGGCCGCCGCCAAACGGTGTATTCGGCTGGCTAACGTTGTTCTGCTGGTTGACGGTGACCGAGAGGTTACCCTGCGCAATGGCGCAGCTATCCAGCGACACTTCGCGGTTCATCACCACCGAGCCGGTACGCGAGTTAACAATCACTTTCGCATCCTGCTGCGTGGTGCCGACTTCCATATTCTGGATATCCGCCAGCGCACGAACCTGAGAGCTGCCGCCGGAAGAGACGCGCACCTGAACGGTACGGCCATCCAGCGCGGTGGCGCTGCCATAACCGCGTGCGCGGTTGATGGTGTCAGCAATCTGCTGCGCCATGGTGAAGTCTTCCTGGTTCAGCTGCAGGTTGATGCTGTTCGTGGCCCCGAACTGGTTCGGCAACTCACGCTCAATCACCGCGCCGCCGGTAATGCGACCACCGTTAAGCTGGTTGACCTGCACGCTGCTGCCGCCGGCTGATGCGCCCGCGCCGCCAACGAGGATGTTGCCCTGCGCCAGCGCATAGACCTGGCTGTCGACGCCCTTCAGCGGGGTCATCAGCAGCGTACCGCCGCGCAGGCTTTTGGCGTTACCCATTGAGGAGACCACCACGTCGATGGTCTGCCCCTGGCGGCCAAAGGCCGGAAGCTGCGCCGTGACCATGACTGCCGCCACGTTTTTCAGCTGCATGTTGGTGCCCTGCGGGACGGTAATACCCATCTGCGAGAGCATGTTGTTCAGCGTCTGGGTAGTAAACGGTGTCTGGGTGGTCTGGTCGCCCGTACCATCCAGGCCAACCACCAGCCCGTAGCCAATTAAGGAGTTTTCACGTACGCCCTGTACACTGGTGAGATCCCGGATACGGTCAGCCTGGGCGAAGGTCGCCATCAGCACTAACACCATACCAGTCAAATATTTAAACATTGTTCACCCCGGTTACATCGGCGATAAGTTAAGGAAGAAACGCTGCAGCCAGCCCATATTCTGCGCTTCGTTGATGTAGCCGTTGCCGACGTACTCGATGCGCGCGTCCGCCACCTGGGTGGAAGGAACGCTGTTGCTGCCGCTGATGGTGCGTGGGTTCACGACACCGGAGAAGCGGATGAACTCAGTGCCCTGGTTGATGGCAATCTGTTTTTCACCCACAACATGTAAATTGCCATTGATCAGCACCTGATCGACGGTCACGGTCAACGTGCCGCTAAAGGTGTTACTGGCGTTGGCGCCGCCTTTACCCCCGAAGGAGTTGCTGCCCGAGGCACCCAGATCGGCACGAGCATTGCCAAACAGACCTTCGAGATAACGCGGTGTGGTGTCTACGCCAAAACTGGCTTTACCATCACGACTGGCGTTGGCCGACGAGCTCTTGCTGGCGCTCACGTTTTCCTGCAGTACGATAGTCAGCGTATCGCCAATGTTGCGCGGACGACGATCTTCAAACAGCGGCTGATAGCCGTAGTTAATCGGCTGCGCGGTCTGATAAATCGAGCCATTGACCACCGGAATGGGGCCGGGCATCGGTTGAGCTGTCGTTGCCCCCTGCACCAGTGGTGTAGAAGGGACCCAGGCACACCCGGTCAGGGTTAATGCCACTAAAGCCATTATCGGGTAGCTGCGGACGGCGTATTTTTGCATTGCATTCATCTTCGAGATCAGGGTTCCGGTGCGGCGGTTACCGCACCGGATAACGCCTTAGAGTTGCGTCAGTTTTTGCAGCATCTGATCGGTGGTCGATACTGCTTTACTGTTAATTTCGTAAGCGCGCTGAACCTGGATCATGTTCACCAGCTCTTCCGCGACGTTTACGTTGGAAGTTTCCACAAATCCCTGGTAGAGCAAACCTGCACCGTTCAGGCCAGGCGTGGTGCCGTTTGGCGCGCCGGAAGACTGGGTTTCGGTGTAGAGGTTCTCACCAATGCTCTCAAGCCCGGTGTCGTTCATAAAGGTGGTGAGGTTTAACTGGCCAACCTGCACCGGTGCTGCCGCGCCCTGCTGCGTCACGCTGACCACACCATCGCGACCGATGGTGATGCCCAGGCTGTTCGCCGGGATGGTGATTGCCGGTTGCACCTGGAAACCGCCTGCTGTTACCAGCTGGCCGTTCTGATCCACCTGGAAAGAGCCGTCGCGGGTGTAAGCAGAGGTGCCGTCCGGCAGCAGAACTTCAAAGAAGCCCTGGCCTTTAATGGCGACATCTTTGCTGTTGTTGGTCTGAGACAGGTTGCCCTGGCTGTGCAGACGTTCGGTGGCGACCGGACGCACACCGGTACCGATCTGCAGACCGGAAGGCAGCGTTGTCTGTTCAGATGATTGCGCGCCTGGCTGGCGGATCGTCTGGTACATCAAATCTTCAAATACCGCACGCTGACGCTTAAAACCATTGGTGCTGACGTTCGCCAGGTTGTTGGCGATGACATCCATATTGGTTTGTTGGGCGTCGAGGCCGGTTTTTGCGATCCATAATGAACTGATCATATGTAGTCCTGTTTATTAGCCCATTGACAGCAATTGGTTAGCACGCTGCTCGTTTTCATCGACGCTGCTGATGATCTTCATCTGCATTTCGAAACGGCGCGCACTGGCGATCATATCGGTCATCGACTCGACCGGTTTCACGTTACTGCCTTCCAGTACGCCAGACTGCACGCGAATGGAGGGGTCAGGCTGCAACGTTGCGCCACGGGTCGCCTGCGCGCTCTGGCTCAGACGGAAAAGACCGTCATCACCGCGCACTATTTCGCGCGGTTCTGCTTTTACCAGCTTCAGCTTGCCGACAGGCGCGATGGTATTCGCCGCGTCGCCAGGGTTGAGCGCCGAAATCGTACCGTCGGCGGCGATGGTGACCTGCGCCCCTTCCGGTACGGCGATCGGACCGCCTTCGCCAATCACTGGATGGCCCTGAATCGTCAACTGACCGG
Organism: Kosakonia sp. S57; assembly: GCF_016516575.1. Lineage (NCBI taxonomy): Bacteria > Pseudomonadati > Pseudomonadota > Gammaproteobacteria > Enterobacterales > Enterobacteriaceae > Kosakonia > Kosakonia sp. S57. The sequence continues at coordinate 40,210 of NZ_JACVUL010000027.1, forward strand.
TCGGGCTCACCTGGATATTGCCGTTACGGGTGTAACCTTCCGAGCCGTCCGCCGTTTGCACTGCCAGCCAACCATCCTGCTGCAACGCCACGTCAAGCGGGCGTGAGGTGTAGTCCAGTTGACCCGGCGTCATATCGGCGCCAGGCGTGGAGGCCACCACCAGCGTGCGGGTAGGCAGAGAAAGCCCCTCTACCGGCACCGCACGCAGCGCGTTCAGCTGGGCGCGAAAGCCCGGTGTGGAAGCATTCGCGAGGTTGCTGGCGGTGACAGCCTGCTGATTCAGCGTCTGGCTGGCTGCGCCCATCGCGGTATATATTGCGTGATCCATTAAGCCGTCCCGTCAGTCGATTAACGCAGGTTAACCAGCGTGTTAAGGATCTGGTCCTGGGTTTTGATGGTCTGCGCGTTCGACTGATAGTTACGCTGCGCGACGATCATGTTGACCAGTTCTTTACTCAGATCCACGTTTGAGGCTTCCAGCGCGCCGTTAGTCAGCTTGCCGAAGTTACCAGTGCCAGCGGTGCCGAGCAGCGCAACACCAGAGGAGTTGGTAGCGGACCAGACGTTGTCACCCTGAGACTGCAGGCCTTCGTTGTTGGCGAAGTTCGCCAGCACGATCTGACCCAGCAGCTGCGACTGTTCGTTGGAGTAGCTACCGACAACGGTGCCGTCATCGTTGATGGCGTAGCTCACCAGTGAACCCGGCGCGTAACCGTTCTGGTTGATAGCCACTACACCGCTGGTGCCGGTGTTCTGCTGCATTGAGTTCAGGAAGCTCAGGCTGAAAGTGCCCGGCGCAGAACCGTTCAGGCTGGCCAGGTTGATATCGATCTGCGGCTGAGCGTTAGCGGTCGCCGACAGGTTCCAGGTACGCGGAGAGGTCGCCGGAGAGACTTCGGTGTAGTTGTTGACCGCAGAGAGCGTACCATTGCTGGTAAAGGTCATCTGCGCGGCTTTCTGGTAAGAAGAGCCCGCTACGCTGGAGTCCTGGGTGTAGACATCCCATTTGTTGGCACTGTTTTTAACGTAGTAAACGTCAACGGCGTGGGAGTTACCCAGGCTGTCATAGGTGGTGACAGTGCCTTTTTTGTTGTAGGAGTCTGAGTTCGTCGGATCGAACGGGCTAACCGTCGGGGTGGAGTCCGTTGAGTTCAGGTTCATCTGCATCGCCGCCGTGGTGGTGGCTTTCGCCGCCATCAGGGTGTTCGGGATGGTGATGGCAGACGGGTTCGCGCCGCTCTGCACCGCAGGCGGTGTGCCGGCTACCGGGAAACCGGTCACCTGCATACCCTGCATGTTAACCAGGTTGCGGTTTTCGTCGAGTTTGAACTGACCGTTACGGCTGTAGTAAACAGAACCGTTGCTGTCGGTCACACGGAAGAAACCGTTGCCGCTCAGCGCGACGTCGAGGCCACGACCGGTGTTGGTGGTGGTGCCGTCAGCGAAGTCCTGAGTAATACCAGCCACTTTAACGCCGAGACCTACTTTAGAACCGGCAAACATATCGGCGAAGGACGCAGATCCGGATTTAAAGCCATAGGTGGCGGAGTTGGCAATGTTGTTACCAATGACATCGAGGTTGGTGGCCGCAGCATTCAGGCCGCTGACCGCTTGTGAAAAGGCCATGACTTACTCCTGATAAGTATGAAGGCTTTAAATAATCTGTCGTACTTCGTCGAGTGTGGTACTTCCGTAAGTACCTAAATCCAGTGTGCTTCCCTTGTCGCCGCGGGTCACACCCTGTACCAGCGCAAACTGCAGCGGTTGTGCAACCAGCTGCGTTGTGCCGGAGCTGGCCGCGATAGACACCGTATATGAGTTATCCGGTGCTACGCTGCCATCTGTCATTTTGCCGTCCCAACTGAAGGTGTGGACGCCAGCTTTCAGACCGCCGAGTTCAATAGTCCGTACCGGCGTACCGCTCTTATCGCTCACGATGGCGGTCACTTTGTCGGCAGTCTGCGTCAGTTCTACGCCAAACGGCGTGGATGTTCCTTTGCCCACCAGCACGGTCTGTCCCGGGATCATCACGCCGTGACCAATCAGGGTGCTCGCCTGCAGCGACTGATTGTTATCAAGCTGTCCGGAGATGGAGCCGAGGGTGGTATTCAGTTTCTCAATCCCGCTTACGGTGCTGATCTGCGCCAGCTGCGTGGTCAGCTCGTTGTTCTGCAGCGGGTTGGTGGGATCCTGGTTCTTTAACTGCGCAACCAGCAGCGTCAAAAAGCTGCCCTGAAGGTCGGATGCGCTGTTAGTGCCGGTAGCCGTGGTACCGGACGTTTTGCTGGTCGTCGAGACGCCGTTGTTAATCGGGTCGTTAATATTTACGCTGATAGACATACGGGGCCCCTTTACTGACCGAGAGTGAGCGTTTTGAGCATCATGCTCTTCACGGTGTTCAGCACTTCAACGTTCGCCTGGTAGCTGCGCGACGCGGACATGCTGTTGACCATTTCGCCCACGACATCGACGTTAGGCATTTTTACGTAGCCGCTTGCATCTGCCAGCGGATTACCAGGTTCATACACCAGCTTGTCCGGCGCCTGGCTTTCAATCACATCCGCCACTTTTACGCCGCCCGTTGCCTGGCCCGGTGCTGCATCGACCTGAAAGACAACCTGTTTAGCGCGATACGGCTGGCCATCCGGTCCGGTTACGCTGTCGGCGTTTGCCAGGTTACTGGCGGCGACGTTCATACGTTTGGACTGTGCGGTCAGCGCGGAGCCTGCGACATCAAAGATATTCAGTAATGCCATTTAATTAGTTCCCCTGTTGCAGAACACTCATCATGCTTTTGATCTGCCCGCCCAGCACGGTCAACCCGGTCTGGTATTTGACGCTGTTGTCGGCGAACTGGGTACGTTCACGATCCATATCGACGGTGTTGCCATCCAGCGATGGTTGATCGGGAATGCGATAAAGCAGATCGGTAGACGGGCCGGTCATCGCCTGCGCCGGAATGTGGCGCGAAGAGGTGAGCGCCAGCGATACACCGCTGCCTTCAGCCCGACCGCGCTCCATCACTTTTTTTAATTCACTGGAAAAATCCATATCGCGCGCCTGAAACCCTGGGGTGTCGGCGTTAGCAATATTTGCTGCCAGAATCTCCTGGCGCTGGGCGCTCAGGTTCAGCGCTTCCTGTTGAAAGCGCAGTGCGGCATCAAGTTTATCGAGCATGGCTCCCTCACTGATGACAATTATTTAGCCAACAGCTTAAATCGCCCCTTGCAAACTTATCGTTGGAATAAGGGCAAAATGCGTCGCTATTTTTTGCGTTGATAGATTTGCAAAGCGGTTAAAATCTCCTCATCTGGTTCAACAGGCATGTTTTGCGATGAAGACGTTGAAAGGCGGTGTAGCCGCAATCTTATTGTTATTAAGCCCCTTTTCTCAGGCAGCGGATCTGCAGGCGCAACTGACGTCGCTTTTCGCCCAGCGTCTGGCTGGCTTTAGCGATGAGGTGGTGGTAAACATTCGCACCCCGCAAAGCCAGTTACCGGCGTGCGATCAGCCTACCCTGAGCGTGGTGGGCGGCGCGAAGCTGTGGGGCAATATGAATGTGATGGCGAACTGCGCGGGCACGAAACGCTTTGTGCAGGTCGAAGTCCAGGCGACCGGCAACTATGTCGTGGCGGTGCAGCCTGTTGCACGCGGCGCGACATTGCAGCCCGGCAGCGTGGCGTTACAGCGCGGCCGCCTCGATCAGTTGCCGCCAAGAACCATGCTCGATATCAACATGGCGCAGGATGCGGTAAGTTTGCGCGATCTGGCGCCGGGTCAGGCAATTCAGCTCTCAATGGTGCGTCAGGCATGGCGGATTAAAGCCGGCCAGCGCGTACAGGTTGTAGCGTCCGGAGATGGCTTTAGTGTGAACAGCGAAGGTCAGGCGATGAACAATGCGGCAGTGGCGCAAAATGCGCGTGTTCGCATGGCTTCAGGGCAGATAGTTAGCGGTACGGTTAATTCTGATGGGAATATTCTTATTAACCTATAAATTGCTTAAAGAACTAATGCTATCTGCCGATAAGTTAGTAAGACTGAAGAAATCTGGCCCGAAACGCCGCGAACCTCAATGAGGAAACATTATGAGCATCGATCGTACCTCTTCCCTGAAGCCGGTTAACACCGTTCAACAGCGTGAGACTAACGAAACCCAGACGCAGAAAGCGCGTCAGGAAACTGCCGCGACGGCAAACAGCACCAACGTCACGCTCAGCGGTTCCCAAACCAAGCTGATGCAGGCGGGCGCTAACGACATCAATATGGAACGCGTTGAAAAACTGAAAACCGCGATTCGTAATGGTGAACTCAAAATGGACACCGGCAAAATTGCTGATGCCCTGATTAACGAAGCGAAGAGTTACTTACAGAGTAAATAACCGTATGAATCGACTGTCAGATATTCTTGATCAAATGACAGTTATCCTGAGCGCTCTGAAAGACGTGATGGATACTGAGCAAAAACAGCTTTCCGTTGGCCATCTCAATGGCAGCGCGCTACAGCGCATTACGGAGGAGAAAAGCTCCTTGCTCGCGACGCTGGACTACCTTGAGCAGCAGCGTCGTGCCGAACAGAAAACGCAACAAAACGCCTCTGGCGATGTTGCCAATCGCTGGCAGATCATCACGCAGAAAACGCAGCATTTACGCGACCTCAACCAGCACAACGGCTGGCTGCTGGAGGGGCAAATCGCGCGCAACCAGCAGGCACTGGAAGTCCTGAAACCGCATCAGGAACCGAGCCTCTACGGTGCGAATGGCTATGCCTCATCCGCCAATCGCGGCGGCAAGAAGATCGCGATTTAGTCCGACGATAGCGTGAGCACGCCGTCGTAAACAGGCCAGGGTCTCCCCTGGCTTTTTGCGTTGCTTTTTATACCGTCCGGCGCGCGAACTCTTTCACTTTAAACCCGAGCAGTGCAAGGGTAACAAAGTAAGCAACAATACCCGCCCCAACCACTATCATCAGGCGCAGCAAGCGGTACGGCATTGTTCCTGTCGCCCAGTCAGGCATCACATACAACATCCCTACCAGCGCGGCGGCCATAACTACCACGGCAATTACCAGACGAAGCAGAAAACGGCTCCAGCCCGGCTGCGGGGTAAAGATCTTCTGCTTACGCAGCTGCCAGTAGAGCAGGCTGGCATTGAGACAGGCCGCCAGACCAATCGACAGCGACAGCCCGGCATGCTTCAGCGGGCCGATAAATGCCAGGTTCATCACCTGGGTCATCAGCAGCGTCACTATGGCGATTTTGACCGGCGTTTTAATGTCCTGGCGTGAATAGAAACCCGGTGCCAGCACCTTCACCACGATCAACCCCATCAATCCGACCGAATAGGCGATCAGCGCGCGCTGGGTCATTGCCGCATCAAAAGCGGTGAATTTGCCGTACTGGAACAGCGAAACGGTCAACGGCTTGGCGAGAATGCCGAGCGCCACTGCACTGGGAAGCGCCAGCAGGAAACAGAGGCGCAGGCCCCAGTCCATCAAGCGGCAATACTCCTCCTGATTGCCGCTGGAGAAGCTTTTCGACAGCGATGGCAGCAGGATCGTCCCGAGCGCTACGCCCAGCACACCGGAGGGGAACTCCATTAAGCGGTCGGCGTAATACATCCACGACACGGAGCCGGAGACGAGGAACGAGGCGAATATGGTGTTGATGATAAGCGAGATCTGGCTGACGGAGACGCCGAGGATCGCTGGCCCCATCTGCTTCACCACACGCATTGCACCCGCATCGCGCAGGTTGATACGCGGCAGCACCAGCATGCCAATCTTCTTCAGATGCGGCAGTTGATAGACCAGTTGCAGCACGCCACCGACGGTCACCGCCCAGGCCAGCGCCAGCACCGGCGGATGGAAGTAAGGCGCGGCAAATAGCGCAAAACCAATCATGCTGACATTGAGAAAGGTGGGTGCAAACGCCGGTACCGAAAAGCGGTTCCAGGTATTGAGGATCGCCCCTGCCAGCGACGCCAGCGAGATCAGCAGAATATAGGGAAAGGTAATGCGCAACAGCTGCGAGGTGAGGTTGAATTTATCTGCCGTATCGGCAAACCCCGGCGCGGTAACGAGGATAACCCAGGGCGCGGCGAGCATCCCGATAACGGTGACTATCGCCAGCGCAAGGGTCAGCAGGCCGGAAACATAGGCGACAAAGACGCGGGTGGCATCTTCGCCCTGTTTGCTTTTGTACTCGGCGAGGATCGGCACAAAGGCCTGGGAAAAGGCGCCCTCGGCAAAAATACGCCGTAACAGGTTGGGCAGTTTAAAGGCGACAAAGAAGGCGTCCGTCGCCATCCCTGCGCCAAACACCCGTGCCACAATGGCATCGCGCGCAAAACCCAGCACGCGGGAAAACATTGTCATGGAGCTGACTGCCGCCAGCGATTTGAGTAGGTTCATTCTGGTTTCCATAAGACACAACGCCTGCTATGCAGGCGTTGGGATACAGCGAAGCGCTTAGTCTACAGGGAAAAAAGCGAATTACTATCGCCTGCGTTACCCCGCATTATTCACTCATCGCCTCGCGCCAGAGCTTCTCCACCACGCGTTGCGCCAGGATCGCCTGCTCGCCCGCGGTTTCCGGAACCGTCTGATTTTGCACACACTCGATAAAGTGGCGCGCGCAGCCGGCAAAACCGCGCTGCTCCAGCACGCTCTGCCAGCCGGGAATTGGGCGCGCAATAATCCCCTGCCCGCGCTCTTCGCGCCACTCGCGCATATCGGTAATATCCACCAGCCCGCCATCAGTCACTGCCTGCACCCACTCGCGCTGGCTGCCCGCCCGCCGGTGCATACTGGTAGTGATGTGCAGCGTGTCGGCGCTGAAGTGGTGCTCGGCATAGAGCATTGCGCCGTCGTCGGTGGTTTGCAGCGTGCCGCTCTGGATCTGCACGCGACCGCCCGCCAGCCATAGCGCGGTGTCGACCACATGCAGATAGTCATCAAGCAGCGTAAAGCGCAGGTCGTGCGGCCCGACGCTGTCGGCGCGGTGTTTATCCATGCGCAGCGACGCCGCCTGCGGCATCTGCTGTTTCAACTCGCGGTAGAGCGGCGAGAAACGGCGGTTAAAGCCAACCATCAGCGTCAGTTTTTTGCGCGCCGCCAGCTCGACTAAGCGCTCGGCATCTTTCAGGTTTTCCGCCAGCGGCTTATCGACGCAGACATGCACGCCAAGGTTGAGCAGCTCGCTCACCACCGCATAGTGCGAGGCGGTTGAGGTGTGCACGAAGACCGCATCGCACTGCGCCGCCAGCGACGCCAGCGAATCTGCATAAGGAATGCGCCAGGTTTCACACACCCGCAGGGCTTTGTCCCGCGTCGGCGACCAGGCCGCCGCCAGCGTCCACTCCGTTGCCGCGCCGAGTACCGGCAACCAGGCTTTCTGCGCGATACCGCCCAGCCCTACTACACCAATCCGTAATATCGTCACGCTTAATCCCCTAAATGTGCCAGCAACGAATCGAGACGCTGCTTCAGTTCCGCGACCTCACTCTCCAGCGCCTCAACGCGCGCCTCAAGGGTCTGCTCTGAGGGCGCAACGGCTTCCACTACATTGATCAGTGTCTGCATATCGCCACTGAAGAGGTGCATATAGCGGCTTTCACGCTTGCCCGGCTCGCGCGGCAGACGCACGACACAAGGGCCATCTTCACGGTTTGCCAGCTGCTCAAGGGCGTTTTCCACCTCGGCCATATCAGCAAAACGGTGCATGCGTTCCGCACGGCCACGCAGTTCGCCCGGCGTTTGCGGCCCGCGCAGCAATAGCGTGGCGATAAGCGCCACCTCTGCCGGGCTTAACTTCAGATCGCCAAATTCTGAGTTGCAGAAGCGCTGCTCATATTTGGTCACCCGATTACCAAAACCGCTAACGGTGCGCAGATAGTGGCGCTTTACCAGCTCATCAAGCACATCCTGGACCTCGTGCTCGCTCAGGTTCATCACCGGCTCGCGGTTGGTTTTTTGATTACAGGCCGTCACCACGCCGTTGATGGAGAGCGGATACTGCTCCGGCGTAGTGACCTGCTTCTCCAGCAGGCAGCCGATAACCCGCGCCTCGATGGCGGTGAGTTGATACTTCATCTCTGCTCCTTATCGTCCCGGAGTCCACTCCTGGGCGGTTAATGCGGTGAGGACGTGGTCGCGCCACTGCCCATCGATCAATAAATAGGATTTGGCATAGCCCTCTTTTTCGAACCCGAGGCGCGCCAGCAAGTCGCCGCTGCGTTTATTGTGCGGCATATAGTTGGCCATTATGCGGTGCATATGTTGCGTGCGCTGCATATAGCGAATGGCGGATGTCAGGGCTTCAAACATCAACCCTTGCCCCTGCCACTTCTGGCCGATGGAGTAGCCGAGATAACAGGCGTGAAACGAGCCGCGCACCACGTTGGAAAAGTTGGCAACGCCGACAATCTCTTTCTCTTCGGGATCGAGCAGGGCGAAGTAAAAAGCAGAGCCCTGTTTATGAAACTCATTGATCATCCCCAGACGCGCCTGCCAGCCGGAAGGGTAACAGTGGCTCTCATCGCGAACGGGCTCCCAGGGTTTTAAAAACTGGCGATTTTCCGCGTAATAATCCGCAAGCCGCCACGCATCGCGCTCGTGAACCAGGCGCACCACTAATCTGTCCGTTACCAAGCGTACTTTCGGCACATTACTGCGATAGCCAAACATGTTTACCACTCCTTCGTTTCGCGGCTTTTTTTACCCCTTCTCTTTACTATACCTTTGCTCTGCGACTCTGTGAAAACAGCAACATGGCATTTTCTGCGCCGCGCCCCCTTTTCGATGAAAAGTCTCAATCAAACGCCCGCCTTGATAAAAAAATATTGTCGCGGTGAATGTGTGAAAACGGTTGCCGAAGCCGCAGAATAGAGGCGTCACCTTTTTCTGATTTCCCGGAGGGGAAATGGCGCGCATCTCGCAGGCAAGGAGCCTGGGTAAATATTTCCTGCTGGTCGATAATTTTTTGGTGGTGCTCGGTTTTTTTGTTGTCTTCCCCCTGATTTCCATTCGTTTTGTTGATCAACTTGGCTGGGCCGCGCTGATGGTCGGGATCGCGCTCGGCCTGCGTCAGTTTATTCAGCAGGGGCTAGGCATGTTTGGCGGCGCGATCGCCGACCGCTTTGGCGCAAAACCGCTGATTGTCACCGGCATGCTGATGCGCGCAGCAGGATTCGCGGCGATGGGAATGGCGCATGAGCCGTGGGTGCTATGGCTCTCCTGTATCCTTTCCGGGCTTGGCGGCACGCTGTTCGACCCGCCGCGTTCAGCGCTGGTGGTCAAACTGGTGCGTCCGCGCCAGCGCGGTCGCTTCTTCTCGCTGCTGATGATGCAGGATAGCGCCGGGGCGGTTATCGGCGCGCTGCTCGGCAGCCAGCTGCTGCAGTATGATTTCCGTCTGGTGTGTGCCGCCGGGGCGCTGATGTTTATCCTCTGCGCGGGCTTTAACGCCTGGCTGCTGCCAGCATGGAAGCTGTCGACGGTGAAAACACCGGTGCGCGAAGGCTTAGCCCGCGTGCTGCGTGACAAGAAGTTCGTCACCTATGTCTTAACACTCAGCGGTTACTACATGCTGGCGGTACAGGTGATGCTGATGCTGCCGATTATGGTCAACGACGTTGCCGGATCGCCGACGCCGGTTAAATGGATGTACGCCATTGAGGCCTGTCTCTCGCTGACGCTGCTCTACCCGATTGCGCGCTGGAGCGAAAAGCGCTTTCGCCTTGAGCAGCGCCTGATGTTCGGCCTGGTGGTGATGTCATTCAGCCTCTTTCCGATGGGCATGGTCGGCTCCCTGCAACAGCTTTTTACACTTATCTGCACCTTCTATATCGGCTCGATTATCGCCGAACCGGCACGGGAAACCCTGAGCGCTCAGCTGGCCGATGCGCGGGCGCGCGGCAGCTATATGGGCTTTAGCCGCTTAGGTCTGGCCTTTGGCGGCGCGCTTGGCTACGCTGGCGGCGGCTGGCTGTTTGACGCCGGGAAAGCCTTTCGCCAGCCGGAGCTGCCGTGGATAATGCTCGGCGTGATTGGGCTTATCACCTCCCTTGCTCTGCTGTGGCAGTTTGCCCCGCGCCGCGTTCAGCCGCCGATGCTCGAACCGGGTGCCTGATTTGCGCCACCTCTACCTCTCTTCCATACTGATTAGTGATGGATAAACCTGTATGGAGGAGAAACGTGAAACTCTACATTTACGATCACTGCCCTTTCTGTGTAAAAGCCCGCATGATTTTCGGCCTTAAGAATCTCCCGGTTGAACTCCATGTCCTGCAAAGCGATGACGAAGCGACGCCGACCCGCATGATTGGTCAGAAGATGGCGCCGATCCTGCAAAAAGATGACAGCCGCTACCTGCCCGAAAGCCTCGATATTGTTCACTACGTTGATAAGCTCGACGGTCAACCGCTGCTGACCGGCTCGCGCAATCCGAAGATCGAGGAGTGGCTGCGTAAGGTGAATGGCTACGTTAATAAGCTGCTGATCCCGCGCTTCGCGCAGGCCCCCTTTGACGAGTTTTCCACCCCGCAGGCACGCGCCTACTTCACCGCCAAAAAAGAGGCGGCGATTGGCGATTTTGCCGATCACCTCTCCCACTCTGCCGGGCTGGTGAAGAATATCAGCGACGATCTGCGCGCGCTGGAGAAGCACATCGTGCAGCCGAACGCCGTTAACGGCGAACTGTCGGAAGATGATATTCATCTCTTCCCGCTGCTGCGTAACCTGACGATTGTCAGCGGCATTACGTGGCCGACCCGCGTTGCCGATTACCGCGACAATATGGCGAAACAGACCCAGGTTAACCTTCTCTCTTCCATGGCTATCTAAGCCGTTCATGGCGGAAGCGACCCGCTTCCGCCCCTTCTTTAAGTATTTTCTGCTGGCCTTTGCGTCGGCCGTCGCGCATGCTACACCTCGATCGAGGCATCAGGACCACGTTGAGGAATTCATGAAGAAGATGATTTTGGCCGCAGCACTCATGCTGAGCGGCGTGCTGGTGGGGTGCAATCAACTGACCCAATACACAATCAGCGAGCAGGAGATTAACCAGGCCCTGGAGAAACGGAATAACTTCGCCAAAGATATTGGCGTGCCGGGCGTGGCTGATGCGCATATTGTTCTCAGCAATCTTGCCAGCGCGATTGGCCGCGAAGAGCCAAATAAAATCACCTTAACGGGCGATGCCAACCTGGATATGACCTCGTTGTTCGGTAATCAAAAAGCGGTGATCAAGCTGAAGCTGAAAGCGCTGCCGACCTTTGATAAGGATCAGGGTGCAATCTACCTGCACGAGATGGAAGTGGTGGACGCGACGGTAACGCCGGAAAAGATGCAGAGCGTGCTGCAAACCGTGATGCCTTACCTGAACCAGTCTCTGCGCAACTACTTTAACCAGCGCCCGGCCTATGTGCTGAAAGAAGACAGTACCAAAGGCGAAGCGCTGGCGAAGAAATATGCCAAAGGCATTGAGGTGAAGCCGGGAGAGATTGTCATCCCGCTTACCGACTGAATCACTGGGCGCCTGGCGCCCTTTTTTTCAGGAAAAGGATGCAAACGAAAACGTTTCCCCTTATGCTTGGTCTCCGGCAAAAACAGCCCTTTCTCACTTAGCCGGAGCCCTCCAATGACACAACCTCAGGTTTTGAAAATCCGCCGTCCTGACGACTGGCATCTCCATCTGCGCGACGGCGATATGCTGAAAACCGTGGTGCCGTGGACCAGCGAAACCTACGCCCGCGCCATTGTGATGCCTAACCTGGCTCCCCCTGTAACTACCGTTGAGGCGGCTATCGCCTATCGTCAGCGCATCCTTGACGCGGTGCCTGCCGGTCAGCACTTCGAACCGCTGATGACCTGCTATCTGACCGACAGCCTGGATCCTGATGAGATCGAACGCGGCTTTGCGGAAAAGGTCTTTACCGCAGCAAAGCTCTACCCGGCAAACGCCACCACCAACTCCAGCCACGGCGTCACCAGTATTGATGCCATCATGCCGGTGCTTGAGCGTATGGAGAAGCTCGGCATGCCGCTGCTGGTGCATGGCGAAGTGACCCACGCGGAGATCGATATTTTCGATCGTGAAGCGCGCTTTATCGAGACAGTGATGGAGCCGCTGCGCAAGCGGCTGCCGGAGCTGAAAGTGGTATTCGAGCACATCACCACCAAAGATGCCGCCGACTATGTGCGCGACGGCAATGAGCGGCTGGCCGCCACCATCACCCCGCAGCATTTGCTGTTTAACCGCAACCATATGCTGGTGGGCGGCGTGCGCCCGCACCTCTACTGCTTACCGATCCTCAAGCGTAATATCCACCAGCAGGCGCTGCGTGAGCTGGTCGCCAGCGGGTTTGATCGCGTCTTCCTCGGCACCGACTCGGCTCCGCATGCCCGCCATCGCAAAGAGGCGAGCTGCGGCTGTGCAGGCTGTTTCAATGCGCCAACGGCGCTGGCCAGCTACGCCACGGTGTTTGAAGAGATGAACGCGCTGCAGCACTTCGAAGCCTTCTGCTCCCTCAACGGGCCGCGCTTCTATGGCCTGCCGGTGAATGAAGAGTTTATTGAACTGGTGCGGGAAGAGTGCGTGGTGCCGGAGTCGATTGCGCTGGCGGACGATACGCTGGTGCCCTTCCTCGCCGGTGAAACCGTTCGCTGGCAGGTAAAACGCTAAATATTCTTATGCCCCCTGTTGTAATGTGTTCCGATTAACTGTATAAACATACAGTATCTTACACAGGGGGCTGTTATGCGCATTGAAGTGACGATTGCCAGAACCACATCTTTACCTGCAGGCGCTATCGATGCGCTGGCAGGTGAGTTATCCCGCCGTCTGAATGACCACTATCCCGATCGCGAAAATAAAATTTCTGTCCGTTATGCGTCAGCAAATAATCTCTCCGTCCTTGGCGGCGCGAAAGAAGATAAAGACCGCGTTAGCGAAATCCTGCAAGAGACCTGGGAAAGCGCTGACGATTGGTTTATCACCGATTAATTTCCCTCTGAAGTTGAAGTTATTGCCGGGTCGCCCCGGCTTTTTTTGCTTCAATTTTAAGCAAAACCGTAACATCTGATTTTCCTAGCGAAATGAGTCGCTTATCTTTTCGCCACTCCCTTAAGAAAAATCTATGACTACAAAAAAGATGTTGCAGAGTGTTTATTTTTTCGATCACCGGGTCGGGTTGTTGATATACTGAAAAGGCTTCAAATTAAAACACGCATTGAACCTCGAACGTCGTTGTCTAATTAAAACACGCCAAACAGGGGGTTATGATGGTAAAGAATAATGAAGTCATCCAGACCCATCCACTGGTCGGATGGGACATCAGCACCGTAGACAGCTATGACGCACTGATGCTCCGGTTGCATTACCAGACCCCGAACAGAGCCGCTCAGGAAGGGACTGAAATCGGTCAGACGTTATGGTTAACAACCGATGTTGCCCGCCAGTTTATTTCGATTCTGGAAGCGGGCATTGCCAAGATTGAATCAGGCGATTACGAAAAAGACGAGTATAAGAGGCATTAACACCATCTGCGCATACTCAACATCAGGCACCCTCGCGGTGCCTTTCTTTTTTCTGCCCTTGTATAAGCCCCCCAGGTTATTTACCCTCCTGAACACGCATTTGCCTGGAGAGAACCATGACATACGACCTGATTATTATCGGCAGCGGATCCGTTGGCGCAGCAGCAGGCTACTACGCCACGCGCGCCGGGCTTAAGGTGCTGATGACCGATGCGCATATGCCGCCGCACAGTGAAGGCAGCCATCACGGCAATACGCGCCTGATCCGCCACGCCTACGGCGAAGGCGAGAAATATGTTCCGCTGGTGCTGCGCGCCCAGCAGTTATGGGATGAACTGAATACGCTCACCGGCGAAGCGGTTTTTGAGCGCACTGGCGTCATCAATTTTGGCCCGGCTGATTCTTCCTTCCTCGCCAACGTCGCCGCCAGTGCCGCACAGTGGAAGCTAACGCTTGAGAAGCTGGATGCCGCCTCGCTAATGGCCCGCTGGCCGGAGATCCGCGTTCCGGATGATTACATCGGTCTCTATGAAGCCGACTCCGGCGTGCTGCACAGTGAACTGGCGATCAAAAGCTGGGTCCAGCTGGCTGAACAGGCAGGCTGCGCGCAGCTCTTCAACTGCCCGGTGACCGCCCTGCACCATCATCAGGATGGCGTCACTATTGATACCCCGGAAGGGAGCTTCTCCGGCAAAAAAGCGCTGGTGAGCGCTGGCACCTGGGCGAAAACGCTGCTGCCAACCCTGCCGATTCAGCCGGTGCGCAAAGTATTTGCCTGGTTCCAGGCCGATGGCCGTTACAGCGTGAAAAATAACTTCCCGGCGTTTACCGGTGAGATGCCGAACGGCGAGCACTACTACGGCTTCCCGGCGGTTGAGAATGAGTTAAAGATTGGCCGCCATAACGGCGGACAGGTGATTAACGCGGCCGACGAGCGCACGCCGTTTGGCGCAGAAGCCGGCGACGGCTCGGAGTGCTTCTCCTTTTTACGCCAGCATCTGCCGGGCATTGGCGGCTGCCTGTATGGCGCGTCCTGCACCTACGACAACTCGCCAGATGAAGACTTTATTATCGATACCCTGCCAGATGCGCCGAACACGCTGGTGGTTACCGGCCTGAGCGGTCACGGCTTTAAATTTGCCCCGGTTCTCGGCGAAATTGCCAGCGCCTTCGCGCAGCAGAAAACGCTGGAGTTCGATCTACAGCCCTTCTCTCTCGCCCGTTTTACGCGTTAACTTCACGGCGGCCCTATTTCGGGGCCGTTTATTTTGGTGGCAAATAAAGTAATCACCTGCGTGAAAATATGGCGGCATATATTCTCACCCGTCGGATTTCTTTTAATTTTGCTGACCCTCATGCACGCCAAAATGCTTACAAAAGCTGACACTTAGCGATTTATTCACCTTTTAAAGACAATATTTTTGAATACTTCAGAAGTATGACAACAGGCTCAACCTGCTGCTAATCCTGCCTTAAACGTTTCAACCTTCTAATAGCCTGAATATAAACTAACAAACTTATTCAAAATTTATGTTATAGAAAAAATAACAATCCAATTCGTTATTTTTGAGTTGCAATATTTGCTCACTGACGCCATTTTAAATTAACTTTTGGTTAACAGTGATGACCCGTTATGCAATTTCGCAACTCTCCGGCGCGCTACGGTTTTATTTCCGTGACGCTTCACTGGCTGGTCGCCATCGTGGTGTATGGTATGTTCGCCTTAGGGTTATGGATGGTCACGCTCAGCTATTACGATGGCTGGTATCATCAGGCACCCGAAATCCATAAAAGTATCGGCATTCTGCTGATGTTTGGCCTGGTGATCCGCCTGCTTTGGCGCTTTATCTCCCCGCCACCGCCGCCGTTGAAAAGCTACTCCACCGCCACGCGCATCGCCGCGGTGGTTGCCCATATCGTTCTCTACCTGCTGTTATTTAGCATCGTCTTTAGCGGCTATCTCATCTCCACCGCCGATGGTAAACCGATTAACGTCTTTGGCCTGTTTGAGATCCCTGCCACGCTTGCCGATGCCGGCTCGCAGGCGGATCTCGCCGGAACCATTCACCTGTGGCTGGCCTGGAGCGTAGTGGTTCTCTCCGTGCTGCACGGCCTTGCTGCCTTTAAACACCATTTCATTGATAAAGACGCCACTCTCAAGCGGATGCTGGGAAAATCGTCACCTGACTCTGGAGCATAAGTATGAAGAAGATCCTGCCGGGACTCGCTCTCGCCTCGCTGCTGTTCACCACCGGTTCTGCTGTAGCGGCAGACTACAAGATCGATAAAGAGGGCCAGCACGCCTTCGTTAACTTCCGTATCCAGCACCTTGGTTACAGCTGGTTATACGGTACGTTTAAGGACTTCGACGGTAGCTTTACCTTTGATGAGGCCAACCCGGCGGCCGACAAAGTGAATGTCACCATCAATACCAACAGTGTCGACACCAACCACGCCGAGCGTGATAAACACCTGCGCAGCGCAGAGTTCCTCAACGTGGCGAAGTTCCCGAAAGCGACCTTCACCTCAACGTCGGTGAAAAAGGATGGTGATGAACTGGATATTACCGGCAACCTGACCCTGAACGGCGTCACCAAACCGGTTGAGCTGGAAGCGAAACTGCTGGGCCAGGGCAATGACCCGTGGGGCGGCGTGCGCGCAGGCTTTGAAGCCTCCGGCAAGATCAAGCTGAAAGACTTTAACATCACCACCGATCTCGGCCCGGCATCGCAGGATGTTGAGCTGATTATTTCGGTTGAAGGTGTGCGCCAGAAGTAAGCAGGCGTAAAAAAAGGAGAGGGGTTCCCCTCTCCTTCTGCATTATTCCGGGTCCGGAATGCCCAGTTTGGTGTTCAGGCGACCACGCGATTTATTGAAGATCTTATTGCCATTCTCGCGCCCGGCGCGGCGTTTACGCTGCTCCTCTTCCGGCAGCGCGCGCTCCTCTTTGCACAACTCGCTGCAGCAGCCGTCGAACTTCTCAGCACAACTCGGGCACTGAATAAACAGCAGGTGACAGCCATCGTTCAGGCAGTTGGTGTGGGCATCGCACGGCATGCCACACTGGTGGCAGTGCGCAATCACATCATCAGAGATGCGCTCGCCCATACGCTCGTCGAAAACAAAGTTTTTGCCGATAAAGCGCACCGGCAGACCCTGCTCGCGGGCGCGGCGGGCGTACTCAATAATACCGCCTTCGATATGCCACACTTTGTTGAAGCCGTTATGCTTCATCCAGGCGCTCGCTTTCTCGCAGCGAATGCCGCCGGTGCAGTACATGACAATCTTTTTATCTTTGTGTTCCTGCATCATCTCAACCGCTTTCGGCAACTGCTCGCGGAAGGTATCGGCCGGAATTTCCATCGCACCGTCGAAGTGGCCCACTTCATATTCGTAGTGGTTGCGCATATCGATAAACACCGCGTCAGGATCGTCAAGCATGGCGTTCACTTCCGCCGCTTTCAGGTAATCCCCAACATCGCTGGCATCAAAAGTCTCATCCTCAATGCCGTCCGCCACGATGCGGTCGCGCACCTTCATGCGCAGCACCCAGAAGGATTTACCGTCATCATCAATGGCGATATTCAGACGCAGCCCATCCAGCGCCGGATCGAAGGTATAGAGTGCTTCGCGAAACGCCTCGAATTTGCTCTGCGGCACGCTGATCTGCGCATTGATCCCTTCATGGGCGAGGTAGATACGCCCAAAAACGCTCAGCTGCGACAGGGTCTGGTAGAGCGCATCGCGCGTCGCCTGCGGGTTCACAATAGTGAAGTATTTGTAAAACGAGACGGTGACGCGCGGCTCGGTTTCGGCGAGCATGCGGGCTTTCAGTTCATCATTGGAGATGCGGTTGTGTAACACTGGCATGGTGTACGTATCCTGCAGAGTGGAGAGTGAAAAACGGGCGGCATCATAAAGCAAATAGTGTTAATTTACATCCCCACATTTTGCGCTACATTTCAACCCATTCATTTCACACTGTAATGCGCGTTGCGCTTATGGAACGCGGCTCTACCCCCTGGTTTTTGCGAATTACAAAAAAAGTGCGAGAATACAGGCCATTGTAGCTATACACAGGACAGTCATGACGCATTTACCCAAATTTTCGGCATCGCTGCTGCACCCCCGCTACTGGGCAACCTGGTTCGGGATCGGCGTGCTGTGGTTGGTGGTTCAACTTCCCTATCCGCTGCTTTACCGCTTAGGCTGCGCGCTCGGCCACCTTGCACAGCGCGTGATGAAACGCCGCGCGCACATTGCGCACCGCAACCTGACGCTCTGCTTCCCGCAGATGAGCGAGGAGGAGCGGCAGAAAATGGTGGCGAAGAATTTTGAATCCGTCGGCATGGGGCTAATTGAAACCGGCATGGCCTGGTTCTGGTCCGATCGCCGCATGCGCCGCTGGATGGATGTCTCCCATTTCGAACATGTGCGTAACGTACAGGCGCAGGGCCGCGGCATTCTGCTGATTGGCGTGCACTTCCTGACGCTGGAGATTGGCGCGCGGATGTTTGGTCTGAACGAGCCGGGCATCGGCGTCTACCGCCCGAATGACAACCCGGTTATCGATCTGCTGCAAACCTGGGGGCGCATGCGCTCCAATAAAAGCATGATTGACCGTAAAGATCTGAAAGGGATGATCCGCGCACTGAAAGCGGGTGAAGTGGTGTGGTACGCGCCGGATCACGACTACGGCCCGCGCGCTAGCGTCTTTGTCCCCTTCTTCGCCGTCGAGCAGGCTGCCTCCACCTCCGGCACCTGGATGCTGGCGCGCATGTCGCAGGCCTGCGTGGTGCCGTTTGTGCCGCGCCGCAAACCCGCCGGTAAAGGGTATGAGCTGATTATGCTTGAGCCGGAGTGCTCACCGCCGCTGGACGATGCCGAAACCACCGCCGCGTGGATGAACAAAGTGGTGGAGCGCTGCATTATGATGGCGCCTGAGCAATATATGTGGCTGCATCGCCGCTTCAAAACCCGCCCGCAGGGCGTGCCTTCCCGCTACTAACCGCCCCGCTCCGCCTGTAAACCACGGGCGGAGCCGCCTCTGTTACGGCTTCTCTTCACCCTTTTCGTTCTCGTTACGGTAACCGCCGCCCAGCGCTTTAATCAGTGTGATATCGGTGCTGAGCTGCTGCGCCTGCATATCGAGCAGCAGAAGCTGTTGCGCCAGCGCTAAACGACGTGCCTCCTGCGCCCTGAAGCGGCTCAGCAGCCCGCGCTGGTAATGGGCTGCGGCGCTGTTGGTTGCCGTCATCGCCGCGCGCACCTTCTCCTGCTGCATCGCCACCATCTGGTTGAGATCGTTAAGCTGGCTGGAGGTGATCGCCACATCGCGCACCGCGTCGAGCACCGCCTGGTTGTACTGTTTGATCAGGATGTTACTGGCGGTACGGACTGATTTCAGGTGGGCATTTAACCGCCCGCCGTCAAACAGCGGCAACGTGAGTGCAGGCAGAATATTGAGCTGCTGGAAGGAGTAGCGGAAGAGATCGCCGACATCAAAAGCGTTGTAACCCCAGAAGGCTTTGATATCAAAGTGCGGGTAAAACGCCGCCTTCGCTGAGTCCACCTGGCTCATGGTGGCAGTAACATACCCGCGCAGCGCCTGCAGATCGGGGCGGCGCGCCAGCAGTTCAAAGGAGAGCGACGCGGGCAGCGTTTGTTGAAGTTGCGGCAGCGCCACCGGATGAATGTCAGGCATGCTCTGCGCGTCCGCGCCAATCAGCGCCCGCAGGGTCTCGCGGTAGCGCGTTAACGCGCCGTTCGCTTCCACCAGCTGTTGCTGCGCCGCCAGCCGTTCAGCCTGCGCACCGGCGAGATCGACACTATCCTCCAGCCCGCGCGCCGCACGCTGCTGATGCGCCTGCTCGGAGAAGCGGGCAATCTCTTGCTGCTCATTGAGCAGGGCGATGCGTGCAAACGTCGCCTGCATCGCAAAGTAGAGCTGAGCAACACTGCTGGCGATATCCAGCTCAATCGCCGCCGTCTCGGCAAGCCTCGCATTCTGCTCACCAATCGCGGCTGCCACGCGCGCGCGATCCGAGCCCCAGAGATCGAGATTGAGCGACGCGCCCACGCCCACCGTATTCAGCGTGTACCACGGGCCCTGTTTATCGACCGGCAGCGAATAGGCGTAGGGCCAGGTCGCTTTCGCATCCCTGTCCGACACGCGCATATAGTTTTGCGCGGCAACGGCCCCAGCCTGCACGCCCATTGCCGACTGCGCCAGCGCCACCGTTGACTGCGACTGCCCGACGCGCAGGCGCGCCGCCTGCATGGTAGGCGAGTTTTGCAACGCGCGGTTGACCAGCATGGTTAGCTGGCGATCGTGATAGTTTTCCCACCAGCGTGCCGCGGGCCAGCCACTATTTGCCAGATGGATCGCCTGCGCCAGTTGCGCCTTCTGCGGGTTGACGATCGTCACCTGCCCCGGATCGTCCTGCACCAGCGCACAACCCGATAACAGCAGCAGGCCAAATGCGGCCAGCGTGCCGCAGCGAAAACGCGAAGAGATCATTTTTGCGCGCATACCTTACTCTGCCTGTCGCGAACTCAGTGAAAAGGGGGATGACCACGCCGGCAGGCTGGAGAGCACCTGCATCAGCGGCGGGCCATAGGGGTTTGCTGCATCGGCGCGCAGTGCCTTCAGATCCGGCTTCGGCTGCGCATGATCGATAGTCGCGGCGTAGGCCTCAACATACTCCGCGCAGCGGGGCAAAAAGGGATCGTCCGCTGCGGCATAGAGGCGATAGCCTTCGCTCAGGCGCACCAGCTCCTGCGCGCTGGCAAAGGTCTTGCCGCGCGGCCAGGCTTTCGCTTCTGCATGGGGATGCGCCCAGGTGTTGAGCGGCTCGGCGGCAACGCGATTGAGCAGCGCATCGCTCTCGGTCAGGCTGGCAAACAGCGCCGGTGTCGTGGACTCGCGATCTTTCGCCCGCAGCAGGTCCGCAATACGCCGGTAGAGGCGCGCGAGGCTGGCTTTGAGCTGTGGCGCTTCGCTGTCCGGCCATAAATAGAGATGGATCAGCGACGAGACCAGCACGCCGAGCAGGATGCCGATCACCCGGTCGCGCAGCTCGGTTAAGTTGGTGAGCGGGCCAAACCAGCTTAAAAAGGCCAGCGCAAAGGTAAAACCCAGCTGGATCCCGGCATAAGCAATGCGCTCAGAACCGCCCGCCAGCCAGGCTGCCAGCGCCATTACCGGCAACGCCATCCCCAGCAGGCCAACCAGCGACTCCGTCCACGGTTGAATGAAGATAATCAGCAGCAGCGCCAGCAGGGTTGCCAGCAATGCGCCGCCAATACGCAGCGCGATCTTCTGCATCGTCGCGCCAAGCCCCGGCTGCGCCACAATCACGCAGCTCAGCATAATGGTGTGGATGCCCTGCCAGTCCGTTGCGGTATAGAAGACGTAGCAGAGCAGCGTGGCCAGCACGGTTTTCAAAGTGAAGTGCAGATAGGCCGGGTTGCGCCAGGCATCCGGCGGCATTAAGGCTATCTTCTCCCCCTCACCGGGCGGCAAGGCAATGCTTTCTCCGCGCTGAAGCGAGGCCAGCAGCGCGGCAATCTCGCGCACAATCACATCATGCTTACTGTCAACGGGATCTCCACTCTCTTGCACTGCCGGCAGGTTGCCCTCCTCCACCTGCTGCGCCAGTGCAAACAGCGCATCGGCAAGCGGCCGCCGCGCCGTATCGTCCGCACCGGGTTGCAACAGCGCAATCAGTTGATAGCTGCGTAGCGTAAACGCCATCACGCTCTGCCACTTCTGCTGATTATCAGCAATTTCCGTGCTGGAGAGCCGCGCCAGCTTAAACAGCGTGTGCAGTTGCGCAACCTGGCGGGCAATGGCGCTAAAGGTGGGGCGGGTCTGTTCGAGGGAGTCAGCATCGGTTTGCGTCAGGCAGGTCGCCGTCTGGCGCAGCATCGCGGCGAGCGCGCTTTTGAACTGCCAGCCAGGAAACGCCTGCGCAAAACAGGCATTGACCAGCAGCGTCACCACAATGGCGCTGTTGATCGCCACCCACAGCCACAGCAGCAGGCGCACGAGGATCTCGCTCTGCCCGGTCATGGAGGGAAAAGTTTGCGCATAGATCACCGCCAGCGCCACGACAAAAAAGGCCAGCCCCAGCTTGCCCATAATGCGCATCAGATAGACGGCAAGGGAGAAGAGCAGCACCGAGGCGACAAGGCGCACCAGCGGATAGTCATAGGTCCACTTGATAATCAGCAGCACGCCGCCCAGTACCAGCGTCACCACCAGCATAAAGGCGACGCTGACCAGCGAAATCATCACTACGTTGGGCTGGCTGACATAGAAAACGACAATCAGGGCTATTGCCAGAAAGGGGATCTGCAGGCTCATAAACAGCGTAATCAGGATCGCGCAGCTGATTGTCATACGCAGGGTGTAGTTGCCCCGCCCCGGCGTGGCGCGCAGCTCTTTTTGCAGATAACCCCAGGCGCGCTCCATCCCAATGCTCACTGCGGTTTAAGGGTAACGCTTGCGGAAGCGCCCATGCGGAACAGCGCCGGATCGGGGTGCTCCACGGCGATTTTTACCGGGAAGCGCTGCGAGACATGCACCCAGTTAATGCTTTTCGGCACAATCGGTAAACCGCCAATCACCGTTCCGCCCTCCGGCAGCACACCAAAGCCGACCGACTCGACGCGGCCACTAAAGCGCTGGCTGTGGTCGGTCATCACGGTGATCTCCGCTGGTGTCCCGGCGCGAATGCCTTGTAGATCCGTTTCGCGGAAATTGGCCACCACATACCAGCGGTCGTCATCCATCAGCGTAAAGACCGGTTTTAACGCCGAGGCGTACTGGCCGACCGTGGTTTTCAGCGCCACTACCACACCGTTAAAGGGCGCGCGCACCTCGGTAAACTCCAGATGCAGCTCTGCCAGCGCAATCTGCGCCAGCGCCCCTTCCCGCTGGGCCACCATCGCATCGACGCCGAGCACGGCGGAGGCTGCCTGGCTGGCCTGAAGTTGGATCGCGGCCAGCTCAGAGCGGGCGGCTTTCTCTGCCGTGCGCGCCTGATCCAGCTCCTCCTGCGAAGCGAACCCTTGCGGCACCAGCGGCTCCAGCCGGCTGCGCGTTGAGCGGGTCTGATCGACCAGCGCCTGCGAGCGCGCCACCGCGGCGGCAACAGACTGCGCGTTATACTCCTGCGCTTTGATGGTGCGCCCGGTCAGGGTGATTTGCGCATCGAGCGCCGCCAGCCGCGATTTCGCATCCGCCAGCATCGCCTGGTAAGGTCGCGGATCGATGCGGAACAGCAGATCGCCTTTTTTCACGCGCTGGTTGTCGCGCACAGGCATCTCGACAATGCGCCCCGTCACTTCCGGCACGACATCGATCGTATCGGTGTAGACATAGGCATCGTTGGTTTGCGGAGAAGTCTGCAGATGCCAGATCACCGCAATCAGCGCCACGATAGCGCCAATCACGATGAGCAGCAGCGGCCACTTTTTCCGTAACAGCGTTGAGCTGGAATCAGTCATAGGCCTTCATATCTAAAAAAGTAAGAACCAGAAAAGCGCGGCAAAGAGAAACAGCAGAGCCAGATAGCTTATAACCAGCGGCGAAAAACGCGCCTGCCAGCCTTTACGCACAATCAGCAGATGACACGGAATAAGCAGCAGCGCGGCGGCGAGAAAACAGAAGAACCAGGCGGGAAATGACGCGCCCAGAATCGGGATAGCGGGCGGTAAGCCGCAGCCGGAGAGTAAGCAGCAGAGCATAAGCGCGGCCCCGCGCAGACGTTTTGCGATCCCTTTCACAGCCTTGCTCCTGCGCGCGAAATCATCGTCACTGACACCTTTTCTCCATCCCTTAGATAAATAATTCGCTAACGACGCGTGTGGCACACCCGACTCAGATTAGGGGTAACCTTTGCAAGCGGTGATTATAAACCGCTGCGCCAGAAAATATAACGCTGACGTTACATTTCCGCTTTTTTGCATAACCCTCAGGCAAATCTCAAAAGCAAAATGTTCTCCCGCGCAGAATCGTCTGCCTGGCGGCAGAATAAATCCGGCTGCCTTTAACAATAACCGAACCACTCTTTTAAGCTGCTAACAATCAGCGAACGCAGCGCCGCGTCATCCTCGTTTTCGCGCCAGAATAACATCAGCGAGTGCAGGTTATTAAATTCATCATTATTGACATCAAGGGCGACCGCTCGCTTCGCCAACAGCTCCGGGCGCGCAATATGATCCGGCACGCAGGCGATGCCCAGCCCCTTTTTCGCCAGCGTCGCGCTCAATGTGTAATCCGTTACCAGCATCGCTTCCGCCGGGGCGTGCAGCGGATAGCGATGGTCATTATTTTCATCCGGAAAGGCGGGATAGATGAGCGTCTCACCATCCAGTTGAAAGGCATCGATATGGCGCTGCTGCGCCAGCCAGTGCTGAGGATGGGCAATAAGCATGGTTTGCAGATCGCCCACCACGCAGCCCTGCAGCCCGCAAGGCATGACCGGCAAATGCAGCCCCAGCACGTAGTCGACGCGCTTAGCACGCAGGCTCGCCTCGGTGTCATATAGATCGGTATGGATAACGTGGAGCAGCATCTGCGGATAGGCCGCCTTCACGGCGAGCAAAATATCGGCCACCACCTCTTGCGGGATCAGTTCATTAAAGGCCAGCCTCACTATCTCCGGTTCGCGGCGTGTTTGTAATGATAAGGAGAAGGCCTCCAGCCGCTGCCAGCTATTTACCATTGATTGTGCTTTTGGCAACAGTCGCTTGCCGTTGCTATTAATTTTGACCACCGATCCATTACCACGGGTGTGAAATAAGGGGTAGCCGAGAATATCTTCCAGCTCTTTTATCCAGCGGCTAATTGTTGATTTCGAGCGATTCATCCGTTGCCCCGCCTGCAGAAAACTTCCCGTTTCCGCAGCGGCGACAAATGCGCAGAGCGCTTTATTTTCAATAATCAGATCGCTTTTTTTCATGCTGGTTGCGTCCTTACCTCTTCTCATTATTGTGATGAGCCCGACGCCAGGGCATCCGCTGCTCACTCCGCAGGAACAGGTTTAAGGGCTTTCTTATTACAACACATTGATGTGGGTCACTTTTAACCCGCTCTTGCAGAGGGTTAATAAGGCGCTATTAACATGCCAATAAAGATAATTACAAAATGAAAAGCAAATAACTAAATAGCGTCAAATGACGTTATTAATTGTCAATAAACCGCATCGCTTAAGCTTTTACTTATAAGTAAACAAATAACACTTTAAGCAAGCGTTCATGATTTATCTTTAAATAAACGTCATCTGTTGCATAAACAGAACTTTTTGCCAGCAGGAAAGTTTTATTATTGCCACAAAACCCTATTGCTGCGGTTATTTTGCGTGTAGCGCATTTGTATCGTTATCCGCTTCTGCTTATTATCGCGGCGAACGTTATTATTCCCGCCTTTTAAATGGAGAACGCGATATGGGTTTATTTAAACCTTCGGGTACGCTACAGAAAATTATCAAAGTGAGTCTGTTATCGGCATTAATTAGCACCTCACTTAACGCTACAGCGGCAAAGGATGTACCTAACGATCCCAATGACCGGCCGACCCCTGCCGATATCATTATTATGAATGCCGATATCCGCACTTCCGATGCCGCCAAACCGCGCGCGCAGGCGCTGGCGATTAAAGATGGCAAATTTATCGCGGTGGGCAGCCCGCACTATATCAAGCTGCTGCAAAGCGATAAGACGAAAATGATCGACGCTAAGGGTAAAACGGTGATCCCAGGGCTGATTGATGCCCACACGCACCTGATTGCCGGGATTGATCTCATTAACGGGGTCGACCTGTTTGGCGTCAGCAGCAAACAGACGTGGCTGAAGATGATCAAGGAAAAAGTGGATGCCCAGCCGAAAGGTAGCTGGATTTTCGGCGGACGCTGGGACGCCACCTTAACCGCAGAGAAAACGCTACCCACGGCAGCCGAACTCGACAAAGTCGCGCCTGATAACCCGGTCGCACTGGTGGATGTCGATTACCACACCATGTGGCTGAACAGCA
This sequence comes from Kosakonia sp. S57, assembly GCF_016516575.1. NCBI lineage: Bacteria > Pseudomonadati > Pseudomonadota > Gammaproteobacteria > Enterobacterales > Enterobacteriaceae > Kosakonia > Kosakonia sp. S57. The sequence continues at coordinate 65,784 of NZ_JACVUL010000027.1, forward strand.
AAGCGCTGGAAGAGCTGGAGATCACCGATAAGACGCCCGACCCGGTCGGCGGAACCATTCAGCGGGATAAAAATGGCAAAGCGACCGGTATCCTGCTGGAGAACGCCCTGGATATCTACAACCGCTCGCCAAAAGTGATTGCCGCCCAGGGGGATAAAAGTGAGGGCTTGCGCAAAGTGATGGCGCATTTCAACAGCCTCGGCGTCACCGGTGCCCATGATATGTGGACCAACTCGGGAGACATCTACACCGATATGCTGAAAAAAGGCGGCTTCCCGATGCGCATCTGGTTCGGCTATATGGTGGATACCAGTGAAAAGAACAGTGGTGAACAAGCCTGGAAGGCGCAGGCCGATAAGCAGAAAGAGATGAATGCTTTTGCCGCCGACAAAGAGAAAGCGATCGGTAAAGGGCCGCAGTTCCGCTATGGCTACCATAAATATTTTATGGACGGCACCCTGATGAACCACACCGCCGCCCTGCATGAGCACTACTCCGATCGCCACGATCACTACTTCGGCACCCCGCTCTATACCCAGGAGAAGATGAACGAGATGGTGCAGCGATCTCATCAGTATGGCTTCCCGGTTGCCGTTCATGCCATCGGCGATAATGCCGTGACCATGGCGCTGGAGGCGTTTCGCAACAGCCCGCAGGGCAAGGATAAAATTAACCGTATCGAACATATTGAGCTGACGAAGTACGCCAATATCGAGAAGTTTGCGCAGAACGGCATTGTGCCGTCGATGCAGCCCGATCATGCCATTGCGCCTAACTACCTTGAGACACGTCTGGGGAATGAGCGCCTGAAGCGCGGTTACGCCTGGCAATCGCTGTTGACGGCGGGCGGCAACCTGGTATTCGGTAGCGACTGGCCAACGGCAAAAGAGAATCCAATGACGCAGCTGGGTGATGCCGTGTTACGCCTGAAAGAGGGCAAAGTGTGGTATGGCGAAAACGCCCTCACCTTTGACGAAGCGCTCTATGCCTACACCATGGCACCGGCAAAAATCAGCGGCTGGGATAAAGAGATTGGCTCGATTACCGTCGGTAAGTGGGCTGATTTCGCCATTGTTGACGGCAAAATCAAGGATCCGGTGCCGCAGGATATCCGTAACTGGAAAATTGCCGAGACCTGGTTTGCCGGCGAGAAGGTCTACGATAGCACAGAGAAGAAATCGTAATTCTCTCTTCACATGCGGAGCCTGCTCCGCATGTGAAGCTGAATGCGACAGGCCAGATTCAGAGTTTTCACGCCAGGGTGAGAAGTTGCCTGGCAGCATCACCGCCGCTCTGCTTGTTTTATCCCGAGGCCTGAAAAAAAATAGTGGGTGAGTAATCCCCTACCGGAATACCTTTTCCAGGATGGAAAGTCATGCATATTTTTCTGCTTTGCAGCGCCTTTAATGGCCTGTCACAACGTTTTTTTGTCGAACTCACCGATGCCGGTCATCAGGTCACCGTTGAGGTGTTTACCGGCGATGACGCGCTTGAACAGCGGCTTGCGGCGAACCCGCCAGACATTATCGTCGCACCGTTTCTGAAACGGGCTATCCCTGACTGCGTCTGGCAACACTTCCGATGCTTTATTCTGCACCCGGGTATTGTTGGCGACCGCGGCCCCAGCTCCCTTGACTGGGCGATCCTTGAAGGGTGGCTCGAATGGGGTGTAACCCTGCTGGAAGCCAACGCGGTGATGGATGCGGGCGACATCTGGGCGACGCGTACCTTCCCCCTGCCGCCGATGGCGAAAAGCCGTATTTACCGCCACCTGGTTACCGATGCTGCCGTTGCCTGTTTGTGGGAGCTGATCGCGAAGTTACAGCAAGGCCAGCAGCATGGCGATCCCCTTGATTATGACCGCGCCACCACGCGCGGCCGTGAGAGAGCCGCACTGCCGTTAAGCGCGCGCACCCTTGACTGGCAGCGCGATCCCACCGACCTGCTGCTGCGTAAAATCCGCGCCAGCGACAGCCTGCCCGGTGCGCCGACGCAGTTAGCAGGCGTGCCGGTGCGGGTGTTCAACGCCTGGCAGGCTGAGGCTACTGTCGCCAGCCGACGTGGGCACGTCGGGGAGATTTTCGCCCGCGACGGCGATGCGCTCTGTGTGGCCACCCTCGATGGCGCGCTGTGGATCGGTCACCTGCGCCGCAGTGACAAGCACGCCTGTGCGCAGGTCAAACTTCCCGCCGCTGTAGCGCTGCGGGACGAACTCGCAGCGTGCGCTTCGCTGCCGGTACTCGATGCGCAGCACCCCAACAAGCCCTGGCTTGAGACGCGCGGGCGTGTCGCCATTCTTCACTTCCCGCTGCTCAACGGCGCGTTTACCGTCCATGACTCGCAGATCCTCACCACGCTCTTTGTGCGCGCTGCCGGAGATAGCAGCGTGGATGCCATCGTGCTGGCCGGGGGAGATGATTTCTGGTCAAACGGCATTGAGCTTAACTCCATTCATGTGGCGGATAACCCTGCTGAAGAGGGGTGGGCATCGATCAACGCGATCGATGACTTTGCCGAAGCGATCCTCACCTGTCGCGACAAGCTGGTAATAAGCGCGGTCAATGCTAATGCCGGCGCGGGCGGTGCAATGCTGATGCTGGCGGCCGATCGGGTCTTTATGCGGGCGGGCGTGGTGATTAATCCGCATTACAAAACCATGGGGCTGCACGGGTCGGAGTTCTGGACCTTAACCCTACCCTGGCGCGCAGAGGCTGAAGCGGCGGTAGCGCTGAGTGAGAATTGCCTGCCGATTAGCGCCAGGCAGGCGGCGGCGCTTGGCCTTGTCGACTCGGTGCTTGATATCCCGCGCGAGGCGTTTCTTGAGACGGTGGTAAGCCATGCCAGCGCGATGATTGCGCCTGCCGCCCTGCCCGATTCGCTCAAGGCAAAAGCGCAGGCGCAGGAGGCGATGCGCCGTGGGCGTCCCCTGGATGCGTATCGCCGGGAGGAGCTTAGCAGGATGAGAGGCAACTTTTTTGCCGACGATCTCCACTTCTCCTCTCGCCGTACCGCGTTTGTGATGAAGCAGCCGCCCTGTAAAACACCGGAACATTTGCAGCGCCATAACGCCGCCGTGGCAGCGAGCCTGGCGAGTTTGCGCTGCGATAAAAGTGACGAGGAAGTTTGACGCTGGCATCACCAGCGACTATAGATTTCTGCATGTCTACTATCGTTATCAAGGAGCGTTTTACATGGCTGATTCTGAACTGAACTATTACACAACTCTGGCCGAAGCCATTGACGCGGCGCGCGAAGCGTTTATCGCTAACAACCCCGACGTCGATGAAGATGACCTCAATGTGCAACAGTTCAATGTCCAGAAGTATGTGCTGCAGGATGGCGATATCGTCTGGCAGGCAGAATTTTTTGCCGACGAAGAGCAACCGGGCGAGTGCCTGCCGATGTACAGCGGCGAAGCAGCACAGAGCGTCTTTGATGGCGACTTTGACGAGATCGAGATCCGTCAGGAGTGGCTGGAAGAGAACACCCTGCACGAGTGGGATGAGGGCGAATTCCAGCTCGAACCGCCGCTGGATACCGAAGAGGGTCAGGCTGCGGCAGATGAGTGGGATGAGCGTTAATTACTCGTAGGGGCCGTGCTGGGCGTCTATCGGCAGTAGCAGGGTGTCGAACACCAGCGAGAGCGGCAGATCCAGCACGGTCAGGAAACGCCATGAGGAGTCACGTACGTCCCACTGCACGCCGGGGTAGTACTGATTCCCGTGGCCCTGGCCTGGGATCGTCCGGCTGACAATACTGCCGCAGCCGCTTAACACGCACACCATGAGTACCACCAGCATCACTCTCACCGCGTTCCCCTTCTGATTATGCAGATAAAAAAATACCGGCTAATGCCGGTATTTTCTTAATGATGGCTTATTTCGCCTTCAGCGCCAGTGGATTAAGCGACAACGTTTCGTAGTGCTTCACCCAGGACAAATAGCGCTCTGGTGATTCCCAGACGCGATAGTGCAGGCGTGAGAGCGTAACCGGGTCGCTTAACAGCACCAGACGACGATCGCGGTTGAGCTTCTCAGGCGTTTCATTCAGCGCCTGCTCAACGTGACGGTCGCGGGCAATCTCCAGCACGTTACTGGCACGGTGACGCGCGGTCGCCATCGCTGTCGCCAGCGCGTTGAAGGAGGGGTTAAACACGGCGTGCATAAACCCATCTTCCAGCGAGCGTGAGCGGTTCAGCTCCAGATAGCGGTCGGTATCAACCAGCACCTGCGGCGGAGAGTACTCTTCCGGGATCAGGAACAGTTTCCAGCGTTTGGTGCGCAGACCGACCGTTGAGCGGCTCGAGATCACCGACACGAACGGCGAGAGGATCAGCGAGAAGACGATCGGTGCCAGCCAGAAGAGGAAGCGCAGATCCAGCCACGCCATCCCTACTGCCCACACCAGGCCCAGCAGCAGCTGCGAGCCGTGACGCATAAAGGCTTCACCCCACGGGGTGGAGTCATCATCACGCTGCGGCGAGTTCCATACCACTTCCCAGCCGAGGAACGCACTGACCACGAACACCGTGTGGAACAGCATACGTACCGGCGCCAGCAGCACGGAGAAGAGCACTTCCAGCAGCAGCGACAGCGTGACGCGGAAGAAACCACCGTACTCTTTCGGCCCTTTGCACCAGACAAGGATGATACTCAGCAGCTTCGGCAGGAAGAGCAGCACCATGGTCGAGGCAAACAGCGCGATAGCCAGTTCCGGACGCCACTGCGGCCAGACCGGGAAGAGCTGGCGCGGCTGCAGGAAGTACTGCGGCTCGGTCAGCGCATGCACCACCTGTAGCGCCGTTGAGAGCGCGAGGAACATAAACCACAGCGGTGCCGAGAGATAGGACATCACGCCGGTCAGGAACACCGCGCGGTGAACCGGATGCATTCCTTTCACGAGGAACAGACGGAAGTTCATCAGGTTGCCGTGACACCAGCGGCGGTCGCGTTTCAGCTCATCAAGCAGGTTCGGCGGCAGCTCTTCATAAGAACCAGGCAGATCGTAAGCAATCCACACACCCCAACCGGCGCGGCGCATCAGCGCAGCTTCCACAAAGTCGTGGGAGAGGATGGAGCCTGCAAACGAGCCTTCGCCCGGCAGCGGTGCCAGCGCACAGTGCTCGATAAACGGCTGCACGCGGATAATCGCGTTGTGGCCCCAGTAGTGGGACTCCCCCAACTGCCAGAAGTGCAGACCGGCGGTAAAGAGCGGGCCATAGACGCGGGTAGCAAACTGCTGGCAGCGCGCATAGAGCGTGTCCATGCCGGACGCGCGCGGCGAAGACTGGATAATACCGGCGTTCGGATTGGCTTCCATCAGGCGCACCAGCCCGGTCAGGCAGTCACCGGTCATCACTGAGTCTGCATCCAGCACCACCATGTAGCTGTACTGGCTGCCCCAGCGACGGCAGAAGTCATCGATGTTGCCGCTCTTACGTTTCACGCGACGACGGCGACGGCGGTAGAAGATCTGCCCTTCGCCCTGCACTTCGGCAATCAGCTCCATCCAGGCTTTTTGCTCGGCGACGCAGATATCCGGATTGTAGCTATCGCTCAGGATATAGACGTCGAAGTGCTTCTGCTGCCCGGTGGCTTTCACCGACTCCCAGGTGGCGCGCAGGCCCGCGAAGACGCGATCGACGTCTTCGTTACAGATAGGCATGATCAGCGCCGTGCGATGTTCCGGGTTCAGCGGTTCATCGCCCACCGTCGAGGCGGAAATACTGTATTTATCGCGCCCAATCAGCAGTTGCAGGAAGCCCATCAACGCCGTCCAGAAGCCAGCGGAGACCCAGCAGAAGAGGACGGCGAAGAGGATCAGGATCCCGGTCTGCAACACGTAAGGCAGGAGCTGCATAAAGGAGACCCACAGATCCTGGCCTGCCATATCGGCAGGGTTGATCAGCGCCCAGCCCTGATAAGGCAGGATGGTTTTCATGTACCAGGTCGCAACCACCGTCTGCGCAATCGTCAGCACGAGCAGGATATAGCGACGGATAGAGCCAACGGTACGCCACTTCTCCTCGCGAACCTGCTCCTCTTTGGTCAGACGCGACATATAGCGCGGCAGAACCTCACGACCGCGCAGGCGATCCCAGAAGCGCCCCAGGGGGTTGGTGCGCCAGGGATCCGGGAACATCGAGGAGCGTTTGGCTTTCGGCATCGCCTGCAGCTGCGCGCGTCCCTCGTCGTCCTTCGCCAGTTGCCCTTGCGCCAGCGAATCCGGCCAGCTGTTTTCCAGCCGCGCGGTCACCGATCCCAGCGGCGTGTCATCTTCACGCTTCCAGTCCGTGTGCTCCGCGTCCAGCGCTTCATGCACGCCGCGAATCGAATCCGTCGGCAGCGCTGCTTTCCGCTCCTCGGGGAGCGGCAGCGCGTCGATATACTCAGTTATCTTATTCATTGGCAGGTAGCTGATAGCTCCAGGTTTCACTCAGGGGCTGATCGGCGTTGACCAGCGCCGCGCGCATATCCGTGGTTTTCTTCGGATCTTTGACCTTCACGCGCAGCGTCAAACGCCAACCTTGGGTCACTGGATTATAGCGAACGGCGTTTTCAACGATCTCACCGTTATCGCCAATGCTCGCCTGCGCCGTTACCGGCGTATCCTGCGGCAGTTTTTTCATATCCTGGCCGGTAAAGTCGATCACGAACGCGATGGTACCGTCCGGCTGGCGGATAAGGTTGGACTGCTTCACATCACCCGTTGAACGACGAGTCTGCTTAACCCAGGCATTATCCGGCGCATGCAGTTTATCTTCGTCACGGCTAAAGGTGATGGTGTACTTGAAGTTCATCTCTTTGCCCGGCTCCGGCAGCTGATCCGGTGTCCAGTAGGCAACGATGTTGTCGTTGGTTTCGTCGTTGGTCGGGATTTCCACCAGCTCGACTTTCCCTTTGCCCCACTCGCCTTTCGGCGTGACCCACGCGCTCGGGCGCTGGTCGTAGCGGTCATCGATATCTTCGAAACGGGAGAACTCACGGCCACGCTGCAGCAGACCGAAACCCTGCGGGTTTTCCATCGCATAGCTGCTGACGGCCAGGTGTTTCGGGTTGTTCAGCGGACGCCAGATCCACTCGCCGTTGCCGGCCAGCATCGACAGACCGTTGGAGTCATGCAGCTCAGGACGGTAGTTGATTGCCGGCGAGGGCTGAGACGGCCCGAACAGGAACATACTGGTCAGCGGCGCAACGCCCAGTTTGCCCACTTTGTCACGCAGATAGACTTTAGACTGGACATCAACCACGCTGTCGCGGCCCGGAATAATGACAAAACGGTAGGCGCCGGTAGCACGCGGGGAGTCGAGCAGCGCATAGATGGTCAGACGCTTGTCGGTCGGTTTCGGACGCTCAATCCAGAACTCCTTAAAGCGCGGGAACTCTTCGCCGGAAGGGAGCGCCGTATCGATCGCCAGCCCGCGCGCGGAGAGACCATAGACCTGGCCCGCGCCAATCACGCGGAAGTAGCTCGCGCCCAGCATGCTGACGATTTCGTCGTTTTTATCTTTGCTATTGATGGGGTAAAGCACTTTGAAACCGGCAAAGCCGAGATCCTTAACGGTATCTTTGTCGTGCTGAATGTTGCCGAAGTTGAAGTAATCCGGGCTGTACTTAATCTGATGCACGGCGGTCGCGGTCACTTCGTTGATGGTTACCGGCGTGTCGAAGTACATCCCCTGATGATAGAACTCAAGCTTGAACGGTGTGTTGGTCTTGTTCCAGTAAGCTTTATCATGGTTGAACTGAATTTGTTGATAGTCCGCATACTTCATGTCGCGGAACAGCGAGGGCAGATTGCTTTTGGGTGCTTCATAGCTCTTGCCAGCCAGGGATTGCGCCTGTTTTGCGACATCGTCGATAGAAAAGGCCCAGCCTGATGACGTATAAAGTGACAACAGTACTGCTGCCCCTACCCAATGCATTTTCATCATTCGTAATTTAGGTTTCATAATAACTAAGCACTTCCCCCTTTGTGTGCTTAAATCGATCCGATCCATTTTAATGGAAACTCTGGCAATCCGACAACCGAATCCCTGCTTTGTTCTCAGGTACCGTTCATTGATTAAACAAATGCATCCGGCCCCCCATTTCCTTTTGCAGTCTTATCCTGGAGACAGGTTATCTGACATAGTGTAGGGTTGGTTTGGAATGTAATCATTATTTGTCTTATGGATAAGACGAAAAGTCTGAGAATGCACGGAGATATATGTCTAAATCCCCCGCACAACGTGAATATTTCCTTGATTCCATCCGCGCGTGGTTAATGCTGCTTGGGATCCCGTTCCACATTTCCCTCATTTACTCGAGCCATATGTGGCATGTCAACAGCACCTACCCGTCATGGTGGCTGACGCTGTTTAACGACTTCATTCACGCCTTTCGCATGCAGGTCTTTTTCGTCATTTCGGGTTACTTCTCCTATATGCTCTACCTGCGCTACCCGCTTAAACGCTGGTGGAAAGTGCGCGTCGAGCGCGTAGGTATTCCCATGTTGACGGCTATTCCACTGCTGACGTTGCCGCAATTTATTATGTTGCAACATGTAAAGGAGAACACCGCTAACTGGCACACCCTGTCGACTTATGACAAATTCAATACGCTGTCATGGGAATTGATCTCCCATTTATGGTTCCTGCTGGTGCTCGTTATATTAACGACGATCAGCTTGTGGTTATTCCGCGCCATCAGAAACAACGCCGATCGCCTGCTTAACGACATTTCTCTCGGCAAGCTTTCTGTCTGGTTTCTGCTATTGGGTATCGCCTGGGCGGCATTTCGCCGCGGCGTTTTCCTCTTCTATCCGGAAATATTGCGCGACGCGCTGTTTAATTTCACCGTGATGCAGACGCTGTTTTATATCCCCTTCTTCCTGCTTGGCGCCCTGACCTTTATCAGCCCGCGTCTGAAAAGCCTGTTTGTTACGCCATCGCCCTGGTGCATGGTGGGGTCGGCGCTGGCGTTTGTCGCCTACCTGCTCAATCAGCGCTACGGCAGCGGTGAGGGGTGGATGTATGAAACCGAAGCGGTAATCACCATGCTGATGGGCTTCTGGATGGTGAATGTGGTCTTCTCGCTTGGCCACCGGCTGCTCAATTTCCAGTCTGCCCGCGTCAGCTACTTTGTTAACGCCTCGCTCTTTATCTACCTGGTGCATCACCCGCTGACGCTGCTATTCGGCGCATGGATTACGCCGCATATTCAGTCGAACGTGGTGGGCTTTTTCACCGGACTGGTGTTTGTGATCGGCATTGCCATCGTGCTGTATGAGATCCACCTGCGCATTCCGCTGCTGCGCTTCCTCTTCTCCGGCAAGCCGCAGGAGAAGACGGCGAAATCACCGGTGCAGGCCGGGTAAACCACACGGCTGCTCTGATCTCAGAGCAGCCACTCCACCGGCAGCCAGTAGACCATGCGCACCAGAATGCGCTGCCACAAACGGGTTTGCGGCTCCTTTTTCAGCACAATCTCCTCGCCATCCTGCTGTTCAATCCAGTTGATACGACCAAAGCGGTCAAGGCGTAGTTGCCAGGTGATATCTTTCTGGCTGCGCAGAAAACGGTGATGGATCTGCTTTGCCAGCGTTTCACTATCAATGACAAAGCCCATCTCGGTATTCAGCACCGCGGATCGCGGGTCGAAGTTAAACGAGCCGATAAAGACCTTTTCACCGTCGATACTGAAGGTTTTCGCATGCAGGCTGGAGCCGGAGTTACCGGTTAAACCACGGTCATGCACCGGGTGAATGGGCGCTTCCCCGCGCGTCGGTTTCAGCTCATAAAGCTCAATCCCGTGGCGCAGCAGCTTTTTGCGCCAGCGCGCATAACCTGCGTGCACCACCGTGACATCGTTGGCGGCAAGGGAGTTGGTCAGAATGGCGATCTTCACCCCTTTGCGTGCCAGCTGTAGCAGCAGCGCAACGCCCGCGCGCCCCGGCACAAAATAGGCCGAGATGATGTCGATCTGCCGGTCCGGTTTACCCATCACATTAAGCAGTCGCTGCGGCAATAACGTGTGCTCGCGCGCTTTGCCCTCCCCTTTACGCGGGTCATCGCTCAGCAGACGCGTTTTTGCCCACATCAGCGGCAGCGTGCCGTTTTCAAGGTGCGCGGCGAAGTGCGTAGAAGCGAGCCTTTCCTGGTAGCGCACGGCGGTGATATCTTCCCGCCAGCTCTCCGGCAGGCGAATGCGTTCGGCAATCTCCTCCGGCGACAGCGAGAGTACGCTGCGCAGTGACGAGACCGAGGCCGAGTTCCAGTAGCGCAAGAAATCCCGCTCCACCTCTTTCACCACCGGGCCGATCGCCATTACGTCGAGATCGGTAAACAGCGGCTCTTCGCCAATGCCAAAATAGGCATCGCCAATATTGCGGCCACCTACCAGCGTCACCACGCCATCAACGGTGAAACTTTTATTGTGCATCCGCCGGTTAAGGCGCGCGAAATCCGTTAAATAGCCGAGCGCACGCAGGGAGCGAAAGGAGAAAGGGTTAAATAGCCGCACCTCGATATTGGGATGGTTATCAAGCTGGCGCAGCACGCCATCCATGCCGAGGGTGTTGTTATCATCCAGCAGCAGACGCACCTTCACGCCGCGATCGGCGGCGGCAAGCAGCGCCAGCATCAACAAGCGGCCGGAGGTGTCATCTTCCCAGATGTAGTACTGCACATCGAGCGTGCGCTCCGCCAGCTCCGCTAACCGGTAGCGGGCGACAAAGGCGTCCATACTGTCATCGAGAATATGCAGACCGCAAAGACCGGGGTGCGCCTCACAAACGGGTGCAACGGCGCGCCCAAGCCGGGAATCAGCGTGCAGGGTCGGCACCGTGTTGGGTGAGTAGGCGTTGATAGAGTCGCAGAGTTTCATCGTCATAGCAGACAAAGTATATCTGCCGTAACAGAGAATAGCGGGTTAGATAATCCGAAACGGTGTTGATGGCGATCTCCGCCGCAGCCGCTTTCGGGTAACCGTACACGCCGGTGCTGATAGCAGGAAAAGCAATAGAGGCGTAGCCATTCGCATCCGCCAGCTTCAGGCTGTTGCGATAGGCATCTTCAAGCAGATGGGCTTCGTTATCATTTCCGCCGCGCCAGACCGGACCGACCGCATGGATCACCGCTTTGGCGTTAAGATTGCCGGCGGCGGTGATCACCGCATGGCCCGGCGGACACTCGCCCTGCTGCTGGCGAACCTGTTTGCACGCCTCAAGCAGCGCCGGACCGGCTGCGCGATGAATCGCGCCATCAACCCCGCCGCCGCCGAGTAAAGACGCGTTGGCGGCGTTGACAATAACATCCACCTCAAGGGTTGTAATATCCCCCTGAATAACCTGCATACGTGATTCCATTATGGCTCCCTTGTCGGTGCAAAACCGAGATCATGCACTAAGTGTATACTGGCGCAACGGAAATGGTGGCGCCGCAAGCGAGCCGGCAGGAAATATTGTCGGGAAGAGAGGGAAAGCGAACGGCTAATTACGCTTTTTTCGCTGCCGCCGCGCGGGATGAACGACTCCGGGAAGCGAGCCACAGACCGCTGTTTTTCATGGCATAGCCAAACAGCAATCCTACCGCCAGCGAAGGAACTACTACTCTCCAGTCGCCCTGCCCGGCAAAGGTGGCGCAGGCGCCAATAAAGGTGCCGGGAACAAAAGAGAGCAGCAGGTTTTTAGCCTGCAGACACATCAGAAAAGCCACGATACCGGTCATCAGATAGCCCACAATCTCAAGATGGGGAGCCAGTGCGCTTCCGTACATAATCACCAGCGCCCAGATAACGCCACTCATTACCGTGCAGGCAGAGATCGCCAGCCCCTTCAGCCCATCCTGCGGGCAGGCGAAATAGGCCGTACAGCCGAGAAAACCGGCCCAGCTTAAAAGTCCTGAAGCGACGGCAACCCAGCCCCAGAGCCCGGAGAGGATACCTGTCGTCAATGCGAGTGCGAAGAGTCTGTTCATGGCGCGCATCATAGCAGATGCGCGCCGCTGCAAAGTGACATTCACCACATAAATTTAAACAACGAACTCATCGTTGCAAATTATTTGTGACTCAAATCACTCTTCATTCTCTGACTCTTCCTGAAGCTCTTCCCACATAGCGGCAATCGCATCGCGGGAGAGTTCAGCCAGCGTGCGCCAGAACGGCGTCGTAGCGTGGGCTTCCACTTTGCCAAAGAAGGTGCCGCACCACGGCAGCAGGTACTCCGCGAAGAGGGTTTCCAGCGCTTCGCTCTCATCTTCCGCAGAGTGATCTTCGAGCCATGAAGCGGCCAGCAGGAGCGTACCTATATGATCGGCCGGCGCGGCGCTCAGCGGCATACCGCGGCTGGATAAAAACTCGCGCACCTCCGCTTCGCTCGCCCCTTCAACCCATGCACTGCGCAGCGGCGAAACGCGACACTCATCGCCGACAAACAGCGCGTTGTAATCGGCGGCCAGCGTCTGGGCATCGCAGCTTTTTTGCAGACGCTCCAGCAGCGCATCCTGCTCAAGCGGCCAGCTCTCTGCCAGCTTTCCTTCGCGGATCATCGTGTAGAGCGGCACCAGCAGCGGATCCTGCGGCTGGCGGTAAAAGAGCGAGCCCAACACGCGGCAGAGAATAGAAAATTCGTTCATTCAGTAGTTCCAGTCAGTATTTAAAGTTCAGCAAATTCATCAATCGGCGCCATGCCGCGTGACTCAAGGAAGCTCAGCATGCGGCGCGGTGATACGTTGAGGATGCGATCCTCCGGGAAGCCGACTTCATCCAGCACTTTGCGGCACTCCGTGAAGTCGCCCAGCGTAAAGGCGGTGTGCGAGTCGGAACCGAGCGCCACCCAGCCGCCCGCGTCACGCACGGCAGCGGCAATGGCGCGGCAGTTCGTTTCACTGCCCTTGCGCGAATGGATAAAGGAGGAGTTGTTAATCTCCAGCGCCACATCATACTTCGCGGCTGCGGCGGCCACCGCCGGAATATCAATCTCAAACTTGGGGTTACCAGGGTGGCTAATGATATGCACATTACCGCTGGCAATGGTGGCGATCATCGCCTCGGTATGGCTGGCTTTATCCTGCGGCGGGAACACCGGCTCATGAAAACCGGCCACGATCAGATCGAGCGCATCAACCATCGGCCCGGTGCAGTCGATTTCGCCCGCGCGGTTTTTAATATTGGCTTCGATACCGCGCAGAATGCCGACGCCGTCGACCAGCCGCGGCCAGATACGCATATTAATAAAGTGCCAGTGGTGAGGGGCATCGGCCATGTCAGGGCCATGATCGGTAATGGCGAAGAGCTTAATGCCTTTGCGTTTCGCTTCGGCAATATAGTCATGCAGCGTGCTGTAAGCGTGGGTGCTGGCGACGGTGTGCATATGCAGGTCAACGGGGTACATGGCTCACTCCTGTAGTCAATTGCGCAAGAATAGCAGCTATTGTTATGCAGTTTAATGAAAACCCGGCACGACCGGGCCTATCTCAATACCCCCGCGCCCGATCAACGCGACCGCTCACCGACTCGCCGCGCTCAAGCTGGCGAAGGGTGTGGCAGATATAATCAATCGCTTCATCGGGACGGGTCACAGCGGCAATATGCGGCGTAATGGCGACGCGCGGGTGCGCCCATAGCGGGTTATCCGCAGGCAATGGCTCTTCACGAAATACATCCAGCATCGCGCCCTTCACCTTGCCGCTCTCAAGCGCCTGCAATAGATCTGCTTCCACAAGATGTACGCCGCGCGCGAGGTTAAGCAGATAACTCCCCTCTTCCAGCTGCGCGAGCAAGGAGTGATTGATGATGCCCGTGGTCTCCGGCGTGTTGGGCAGCAGGTTAATCAACACGCGTGTGCCATGCAGAAAATCCCCAAGCTCTTGTCCACCGGCAAAACTGGTGACGCCCGGCAGATCTTTTCGGCTGCGGCTCCAGCAACGCAGCGGGAATCCCCATTTCAGGAGTGCTTCGGCAACTTTTGCACCCAGTACTCCGGCGCCAAGAATGCCGACGGTAAAGTCCTTATGCGCATACTCCTCAAGGGGTTGCCACTTCGCCTCGCCTTTTAGCGCCTGGTAATCATCGAAACGGCGGAACCAGTGCAGCACCTGGCTTACGGCGTACTCCTGCATCTGTTGCGCCATGCCGGTGTCTTCAAGGCGAAACAGCGGCACTGCGGCGTCGAGCATCTGCGGATGCGCCTTAAGTTGTCCGAGGATCGCATCGACGCCTGCGCCGAGGGCAAACACCGCCTTCAGCTTCCGTCCTGCAAGCATCTCCACGGGCGGATGCCAGACCAGCGCGTAATCAGCGGGGGCATTATCGCCCGGCGTCCAGACACGGATGTTGGCATGCGGCAGTGCTTCGCGCAGGGCATTCACCCAAAAGGCGTTATCAAATGAGGGGTGATAAAAGAGGATCTCCATCGGCGCTCCGGTCTTGTTGTGGGTGAGGCATTTTTATGCGGCCGATAAGCATAACAAATATCCTCTCCAGCGCGCGTGTTGAGTGCCAGGGCGAGAAAAAAAGCGTTTTCAGAACGTTTTAGAAGCAGGTTGTTTGAAGTTTGTCTAAACGCACTACTTTATTGCAAAAGAAGATTGACGCGGTTACGGGTTTTCCCTACATTAGCGCCCGTCCCGACGACATCGGGACAACAATGTGGTGAGGTGTCCGAGTGGCTGAAGGAGCACGCCTGGAAAGTGTGTATACGGCAACGTATCGGGGGTTCGAATCCCCCCCTCACCGCCATTATTTAAGATGAGAGCCTGTACGAAAGTACGGGCTTTTTTCTTTTATATTCCCCGAACAGGGGGGATGAGAATCCCCGACCGGGGTTCGACAACGGGCGACAGCACGTTGGACAGACCATGAACGCAGTGAGTGGGCTGCCCGAAGGGCGAGCGAAGCGAGTCAATCCCCCCCTCACCGCCATTATTCGAAGAAGAGCTCGCATGAAAATGCGGGCTTTTTTTTTCGCATGTACCTTCGCACAAGGGGGGATGAGAATTCCCGACCGGGGTTCGACAACGGGCGACAGCCCGTTGGACAGACCACGAACGCCGTGAGTGGACTGCCCGAAGGGCGAGCAAAGCGAGTCAATCCCCCCCGGTGCACGCGTCGGCACAGGAGCCAGTGCCTGATGGCGGCTGCGCCTTATCAGGCCTACGCGCAGATGTCACTCCACACATCACAAAACATTTCACAATGCCAACTTTCGTGCCGTGTCCAATTGCCTGATGGCGGCTGCGCCTTATCAGGCCTACGTGATTGTGCCTTCTCAACCATCAAACCTGCTCTGCTCCGTAGGCCGGATAAGCGTGAGCGCCATCCGGCATTTTTATCCCTGCAAATCCCGGCATTTCCGCTACCAATCCACGCCGTTGCTCACACCTTAAGCGAACAATCATCACGGCTGAAAATCTGCTTGACCGCTTCAGCGCAACTCCCTATAGTAGCGCCCCGTTGCCCTCCTGTATGGCGGGTGACAATACAACGTGGTGAGGTGTCCGAGTGGCTGAAGGAGCACGCCTGGAAAGTGTGTATACGGCAACGTATCGGGGGTTCGAATCCCCCCCTCACCGCCATTATTTGAAGAAGAGCTCGCATGAAAATGCGG
>NZ_JACVUL010000028.1:0-77686 GCF_016516575.1 Kosakonia sp. S57
CGTAGCCGCCATCCGGCAATTGTGCCGCGGAGATAATGCCGGATGGCGCGTTACACGCTTATCCGGCCTACGGGACAGGTGAACGGAACCCTTCCACCGAGGTAATCCCATTGCCGGATGACGCGTACCGCTTATCCGGCCTGGGCGGTTTCAGCTGCATGATGCTGCGGCCTACTGCACCGCATACTTCCCATCCAGCTTGCTGTAGCCAAGCCCGTTTATCTTCTTCACCTTAATCTGCACCGGAATACGCTCCTTCATCGCCTCAACGTGGCTTATCACGCCGATAGTTTTCCCGGTGGCGTTTAACGCATCGAGCGCATCCAGCGCCGTATCCAGCGTCTCGCTATCCAGCGTGCCGAAGCCCTCGTCGAGGAACAGCGAATCAATACGCGTTTTATGGCTCACCAGATCGGAGAGCGCCAGCGCCAGCGCCAGGCTCACGAGGAAGCTTTCGCCGCCGGAGAGCGTACGGGTATCGCGCACCGCATCCGCCTGCCAGGTATCGACCACCTCCAGCTCCAGCGCGTCGCTCACTTTGCGTTTGAGCAGATAGCGCCCGTGCAGGCGGGTCAGCTGGTTATTCGCCAGCCAGACGAGGTTATCCAGCGTCAGCCCCTGGGCGAATTTACGGAACTTATCCCCCTCTTTGGAGCCAATCAGCGCATTGAGATGGCCCCAGTCATCGCAGCGGGCGCTGGCATGCTCAATCTGCTGTAGCACTGTCTGCTGGCGTTTGCGGTTATCCGTATCCTGTTTCAACTGCTGGCGCACCTCGCCCTGGCCAGTGGTGTTCTCGCGCAGCTGTCGCGCAAGCTGCTCCAGCGTCGGTGCGGTGCTCTCCACGCTGGCATCCGCCGCAAGCCCGGCGGGGCGCTGCTGCTGATGGTCAGTGAGCGCCTGCTCCGCACTTGCCGCCAGTGCCTGTTTCTGCTGGCAATCACCCTCCAGCGTCTGGCGCAGCTGCGCAAGGCGTTGATGCTCGCCATCATCAAGCAGAGCGCGGAGGAAGGCGTCGCAATCGTCAAAAATGCTCGCCGCCAGCGCATCGTTAAATGCCTGCTCAGATTGGCGCTCGCTCTCTGCCACCTGCGCCAATTGCTGATGCAGGGTTTGCCACTGGCTTTGCAGCGCCAGGCAGGCATCGTGCACGTTGCGCCACCCCTCCAGCGACACGCGTGCCTCGCCAACGGCGATATCGTCTTCGGGCAGGGTTTCAAGGATTGGTGCAAGCTGCGCCAGCTGCTCCTGCAACGCGGTAAGCTGCTGCTGATGCGCCTGCCACTGCTGCGCTTCATCGGCGCGTGCGGCCAGCCACGACGCTTCATCGTCTTCGGCGGGCAGCGCCAGATCGAGTTCTGCAAGGGTGGCGGCCAGGCTTTCGCGGCGGCGCTCAACCGCCTGCTGATACTGCTCGCTCTGCTGGCGCAGCTCATTGATCTGCTGTTGCAGGGTGAGGCGCTGATTGAGCAGATAAAGCTGATGCTCATAGGCATCCTGCGCGCTTTGCCAGCTGTTGAGATCGCGCTGCGGCTCAAGGGTGACGTTCAGCGCGGCGCAGGCCTTTGCCCACGCCTCAAGCCAGCTGCGCTCCTCTTCCTCAAGCAGTTTCGCTTCGCGCTCATCTTTCTCGTAACGCTCGGCAAGGCCTTTTAACCGCTCACCGAGCGCCACGCCCGCTTCCTTCATGGTGCGCACTTCCAGATCGAGTGCATTAAAGCGCGTCTGATTGACGCCCGGCTCGATAGCCTGATAGTGGGCGACCGCCGGGTGTTCCGTTGCGCCACACAGCGGGCAGGGGTGGCCGGGCTGGAGGCGCGCGCGCTCGCTTTCGAGATCCTTAATCCGGCTCTCCAGCTCGCAAATGGTGCGCACCTCGCTCAGTAACTGATTCTTCTCTTTATACTGCTCGCGTTTGTGCGCCAGCTCGGCGGTCAGTTTCTCCTGCTCCGCTTTCAGATCCAGCAGGCTCTGCTGGCGCTGGCTCAACTGCTTGCGCAGCGGCGCATAGCGGGCGTGCAGGGCGGTAAGCTGCTGGCGCAGCGGGCGGTTTTGCGCGCAGAGCGCCATCGCCGCCGCTGTCTCCTCAAGGCTCATCTCAAGGGTGGAGAGTGGCAGGGTGCGCAGGCGCTCCTGCTGGCTCTGCACCCGCTGCTGCGCCGCGAGCCACTGCTTTTTCTCCTCCGCCAGCTGGCTGAAGAGCGCCCGCCAGCCGGTTAACTCACTCTGCCAGCGCTGGAAACGGGCATGCTCGTTTAACCACGTCTCCAGGGTTTGCCGCGACGTAAGCAGCGAGGCTTGCTGCTGCGCGGCGCTGGCGCGTATCTGCGCGCGCTGTAACAGGCTGGCCTGTAAGCGAGTATTCACTTCCTCGCTCTGCGTGCGGGTACGCGTCAGGGTTTTACGCTGCTCCTCAAGCCGCTCCCACAGCGGGCGAAGCTGCTGCGCCGGTTGCGCCAGTTCAAGAGCGGCAAGCTGCGGCCTGGCGTCATTACGCGCCTGCAGCGCCTGCGCCAGCGTCGCTTTTGCCCGCCCGCGCGCCGCTTGTAGCTCTGCTTCACGGGTAAGCCACTGCGCCTGCGCCTGCGCGCTGCGCTGGGCGCTCAGCAGCGTCTGCTCTTCGTCAGTCAGTACTTGCAAACGTTGCTCAAGCTGCGCCCGCTGCTCGCTGTCCAGCAGCACGACGCCCTCGGCCTGCGCGCGCAGCTGTTCCAGTTCGCCTTTGGCGCTTTTATGCTTCTCAAACACCATCGCCGAAATCTGCCCGTAGATCTCGGTGCCGGTCAGCTCCTCCAGCAGTTCGGCGCGCTCGCGCGGTTTGGCGTTGAGGAATGCGGCGAACTGCCCCTGCGAGAGCAACATGGAGCGGGTGAAACGGCCATAATCCAGCCCGGTGAGCGAGGCGGTGAGATCGAGCTTATCTTTGACCTTATCGGCGAGGATCTTCCCCGTTTCGCAAAGTGCCAGCTCGACGCGCGGGGCCTGTAAATTGCCATCCGCCAGCCCGCGGGCGCGCGTCTGGCTCCAGAAGGCGCGATAGGCTACCCCTTTGACTTCAAACTCCACCTCCGCCAGACACTCGGCGGTATCGCGGGTCATCAGGTCGTTTTGCGACTGTGACAGGGTGCTAAGACGCGGCGTTTCGTGATAGAGAGCAAGGCAGATGGCATCCAGCAGGGTGGTTTTCCCGGCCCCGGTGGCCCCGGTAATGGCGAACAGCCCGTTGCTGGCGAACGGCTCTTCGGTAAAGTCGATTTTCCACTCGCCCTTCAACGAGTTGATATTTTTCAGCCGTAAACTGAGGATCTTCATGCGTCGTTCTCCTCATCCAGTGCCTGGCGGGTCTCGCTGAACAGCGTATGTAAGCGCGCACTCTGCATCTCGTCGAGCTCCTCCTGTGCCAGCCTGCGGTCAAAGACCTCTTCCACTTTCAACTCGCTCAATGTTTCACGCAGTTCACCGGCGAGCAGACGGTCGCGCAGCTCGCGGCTGCGGCGCACCAGCAGCACTTCGACGGGCAGATCTTCCGTCACCTGCTGGATCTTGCGCTGCATATCGACCAGATAGTCGCTGCTGACAATCTCAATATCGAGCCACACCGGCGGTGTAGCGGGGGCATCACGCCACTGCTCAAGCTGGCGGCAGATATCGGCAAACTCGCCCTTAATCACTGCCAGTGGCTGAGTGGCGGGCACGTCAATAGTGGTGACTTCTGCCAGCTTGCCATCGGCGAAGGTCACCAGATTGACTCCTTTGCTTTTTCCCGTCTCATCAAAGCTCAGTGGGATCGGTGAGCCGCAGTAGCGAATATGCTCCGTGCCGCCGATTTTCTGCGCGCGATGGATATGGCCGAGCGCGATGTAATCCGCCGGGGGAAAGTTTTGTGCAGGGAAAGCATCCAGCGTGCCGATATAGATATCACGCACTGCGTCACTTTTACTCGCGCCAACGGTGGTCAAATGGCCGCTGGCGATAATCGGTAACGGCTTATCGCCGCGCAGGTCGCAGGCGGCCTGATACTGCTGCTGATAGTAGTCGGTGATGGCTGCCAGCAGGTGCTGCTGCTTTTGCTGCCCGGACATCCCCGCCTGGCTGACGGTAATGTCGCGCGGGCGCAGAAAGGGCACCGGGCAGAAGACCGCACCGGGTTCGCCGTCGCGGCGATAGAGCAGAAACGGCGCAACGCCCGCGCTGGCAACCACGGTGGTGTTGAGATAAGCGAGGATCTCTTTTGATTCATTGAGGGTTGCCACGGAGTCGTGGTTGCCTGCCAGCACGATTAACTGGCAGCCGGTGCGCTGCAAATTGACCACAAAGCGGTTATAGAGCTCGCGGGCGTAACTTGGCGGCGATCCGGTATCGAAAATGTCGCCCGCCACCACGATGGCGTCGACCTGCTGCTGCCCGGCCGTGGTTAACAGCCAGTCCAGAAAAGCGCTGTGCTCGGCGGCGCGACTTTTGCTGTAGAAGTTTTGGCCGAGATGCCAGTCCGATGTGTGAAGAATGCGCATAGTGATCCCGTGGCAAAAAAGCATAACGGCGATTATAAACATTAAGCGGGTCAGGGACATCGCCTGGCGCAAATTTGCGTTGTCACAATCGCGCGGGCTGGGTCATATAGCGGTCATGTTATTCATAAATCTGTCATAAAACTGACGCATAATGGCGACGCTATTTATACTGCAGACTAATTAATACAGGGCGAATGATGGCGAGACGAATTCTGGTCGTGGAAGACGAAGCACCGATCCGTGAAATGGTGTGCTTTGTGCTCGAACAAAATGGTTTTCAGCCGGTTGAAGCTGAAGATTTTGACAGCGCGGTAAACCAGCTTAATGAACCCTGGCCGGATCTGGTGCTGCTGGACTGGATGTTACCCGGCGGGTCCGGCATTCAATTTATCAAGCACCTGAAGCGCGAAGCGATGACCCGCGATATTCCGGTGATGATGCTCACCGCGCGCGGTGAAGAGGAAGATCGCGTTCGCGGTCTTGAGACGGGCGCAGATGACTACATCACCAAGCCCTTCTCGCCGAAAGAGCTGGTGGCGCGCATTAAAGCCGTGATGCGCCGCATTTCGCCGATGGCGGTGGAAGAGGTGATTGAGATGCAGGGCTTAAGCCTTGATCCCTCCTCCCATCGCGTTATGACCGGCGAAAATCCCCTCGATATGGGCCCTACCGAATTTAAACTCTTACACTTCTTTATGACCCACCCGGAGCGCGTTTACAGCCGCGAACAGCTGCTGAACCACGTCTGGGGCACCAATGTCTATGTTGAAGACAGAACCGTAGACGTGCATATTCGTCGTCTGCGTAAAGCGCTGGAAGGGAGTGGACACGACCGGATGGTGCAGACGGTACGCGGCACGGGATATCGTTTTTCGACCCGTTTCTGAAATTTGACAGGAGTGTGACGCGTGCTGGAAAGGCTGTCATGGAAAAGGCTGGTGCTGGAGCTCCTCCTTTGTTGTATCCCCGCCTTTATTCTGGGCGCGATGTTCGGCTATCTGCCGTGGTTTTTGCTGGCGGCAGTGACCGGGCTTCTGATCTGGCACTTCTGGAATCTGCTGCGTCTCTCCTGGTGGCTATGGGTCGATAAAAGCATGACGCCGCCGCCCGGCACCGGCAGCTGGGAGCCGCTGCTCTATGGCCTGCATCAGATGCAGATGCGCAATAAAAAGCGCCGCCGCGAGCTGGGCAACCTGATTAAACGCTTTCGCAGCGGCGCTGAGTCGCTGCCGGATGCGGTGGTATTGACCACGGAAGAGGGGATGATCTTCTGGTGTAACGGCCTTGCGCAACAGCTGCTGGGGCTGCGCTGGCCCGATGATAACGGGCAGAACATCCTCAACCTGCTGCGCTATCCCGAATTTACCCAATACCTGAAAAGCCAGTCCTTCAGCAAACCGCTCAATCTGGTGCTTAACAACGGTCGCCACTTAGAGATCCGCGTGATGCCCTACAGCGAGCAACAACTACTGATGGTGGCGCGCGATGTCACGCAGATGCACCAGCTGGAAGGGGCGCGGCGTAACTTTTTCGCCAACGTCAGCCATGAGCTGCGTACGCCGCTAACGGTGTTGCAGGGCTACCTTGAGATGATGCAGGAGCAGACGCTGGAAGGCGCGCCGCGCGAAAAAGCGTTACACACCATGCGCGAGCAAACCTCGCGGATGGAGGGGCTGGTGCGCCAGCTTCTGACCCTGTCAAAAATCGAAGCTGCGCCGACCCATGGCGCAAATGAAGTGATTGATGTGCCGATGATGCTGCGCGTGGTGGAGCGGGAAGCGCAAACCCTCAGCCAGCAGAAACAGAGCTTCAGCTTTGAAATCGACAGCCAGTTGAAAGTTCTGGGCAGTGAAGAGCAACTGCGCAGTGCCATCTCCAATCTGGTCTATAACGCCGTGAATCACACCCCCCCCGGGACGCACATTATCGTGCGCTGGCAGCCGGTGGCGCACGGCGCGGAGTTCAGCGTTGAGGATAATGGGCCGGGGATCGCCGCCGAGCATATTCCGCGCCTCACCGAGCGTTTCTACCGCGTGGATAAAGCGCGCTCGCGCCAGACGGGCGGCAGCGGGCTTGGGCTGGCGATAGTCAAGCATGCGGTTAATCACCACGACAGCCGCCTTGATATCAGCAGCACGCCGGGCAAAGGGACGCGTTTTAGCTTTGTCCTGCCGGAACGCCTGATTGCCAAAAACGCCCACCCATAACCACCTTGTCAGCTTATCTTTCCGGCGGCTCGTTACGGCGAGCCGCTCTGCCTCGCCTCATCCCGCGCCTGCAACGTAGTTTGTACGGTTGTTGCTTTTTTGTTCGCACGATCAGCCACGTGTTTTTCTGATAAATAGAGTTTTTCACTGGCTGGTTTCTACTGTTTAGTATAACTATCTGGTTTTGCGATCCCGACTTGCCTTTAAACGTTATAAGCGTTTAAATTGCGCCCCATGCATTGTCAGACCGACTGTGTTTGCGTGGTAAACCGAAAAACTATTCTTCGCCACGCAGTGCATTAAGCATTTCCCGCTGATTTAACGCGTTAATGATGCGTTATTGTCCGGTGCGGAGAGGCTAATTATTCAACATATTTACGACACCACATCCACAGGCAGTAAACATTATGACCCATCACTTAAAACCGCGTGACATCATCGCGCTGGGCTTTATGACCTTCGCGCTGTTTGTTGGCGCAGGTAACATCATTTTTCCTCCAATGGTCGGCTTACAGGCGGGTGAATTCGTCTGGACGGCGGCGCTGGGCTTCCTGATTACTGCAGTGGGCCTGCCGGTGCTAACGGTGGTTGCGCTGGCGAAAGTGGGCGGCGGCATTGATAGCCTCAGCACCCCGATCGGCAAAGTCGCTGGCGTGCTGCTGGCAACGGTCTGCTATCTGGCCGTGGGGCCGCTGTTCGCCACGCCGCGTACCGCAACCGTTTCGTTTGAAGTGGGCATCGCGCCGCTGACCGGCGACGGCTCTATGGCGCTGCTGATCTACAGCCTGGTCTACTTTGCGCTGGTGATCCTGGTCTCTCTCTATCCGGGCAAACTGCTTGATACCGTTGGCAACTTCCTCGCACCGCTGAAAATTATCGCCCTGACGATTCTGGCAATCGCCGCGCTGGTGTGGCCGGCCGGTCCGATCAGCCACGCGCTGGAAGCCTACCAGACCGCGCCGTTCTCTAACGGTTTCGTCAATGGCTACCTGACGATGGATACCCTCGGCGCGATGGTCTTCGGGATTGTTATCGTCAATGCCGCCCGTTCGCGCGGCGTGACCGAAGCGCGTCTGTTGACCCGCTACACCGTCTGGGCGGGCCTGATGGCCGGTGTTGGCCTGACGCTGCTCTACCTGGCACTCTTCCGCCTCGGTTCGGACAGCGCGACGCTGGTCGATCAGTCCGTTAACGGCGCGGCGATACTGCATGCTTACGTCCAGCACACCTTTGGTGGTGCGGGCAGCTTCCTGCTGGCGGCGCTGATTTTCATCGCCTGCCTGGTGACGGCGGTTGGCCTGACCTGCGCCTGCGCAGAGTTCTTCGCCCAGTACCTGCCGCTCTCTTACCGTACGCTGGTCTTTATCCTCGGCATCTTCTCAATGGCGGTCTCTAACCTCGGTCTGAGCCACCTGATCCAGATTTCGATTCCGGTGCTCACCATGATCTATCCGCCGTGTATCGTGCTGGTGGTCTTGAGCTTTACCCGCTCTTTCTGGCATTGTTCCACCCGCGTAATTGCGCCGACCATGTTTATCAGCCTGCTTTTTGGTATCCTTGACGGCGTGAAAGCCTCCGCGTTTGCTGAGCACCTTCCGCTCTGGACACAGCGCTTACCGCTGGCGGAGCAGGGCCTGGCCTGGCTGTTGCCGAGCCTGGTGATGGTGGTTCTGGCCGCTATCTGGGATCGCGCGGCGGGACGTCAGGTGACTTCCAGCGCGCATTAACAGCAGCAAGCACGGTTTGTTGAACCACGGGGTAGCGCACTCTGTGGTTTTTTATTTTTTGTGATGAATAACGGCAGTGGAAACGATGGAAAGTACGAATAAGCTGAAGCGTGGGCTAAGTACCCGCCACATTCGCTTTATGGCGCTGGGTTCAGCGATCGGCACCGGGCTGTTTTACGGCTCCGCGGACGCCATCAAAATGGCCGGGCCCAGCGTGTTGCTGGCCTACATTATCGGCGGGGTCGCGGCGTATATCATTATGCGTGCGCTGGGCGAGATGTCTGTGCACAACCCCTCCGCCAGCTCCTTCTCACGCTATGCGCAGGAAAACCTCGGCCCGCTGGCCGGTTATATCACTGGCTGGACCTACTGCTTTGAAATTCTGATTGTCGCCATCGCCGACGTTACCGCCTTCGGCATCTATATGGGCGTCTGGTTCCCGACGGTGCCGCACTGGATCTGGGTGCTGAGCGTGGTGCTGCTGATCTGCGCCATCAACCTGATGAGCGTAAAAGTCTTCGGCGAGCTGGAGTTCTGGTTCTCCTTCTTTAAAGTTGCCACCATTATCATCATGATCGCCGCCGGTTTCGGCATCATCATCTGGGGTATCGGCAACGGCGGGCAACCAACCGGCATCAGCAATCTCTGGAGCCACGGCGGCTTCTTCAGTAACGGCTGGCTGGGCACGGTGATGGCGCTGCAAATGGTGATGTTCGCCTACGGCGGTATCGAAATCATCGGTATCACCGCCGGTGAAGCGGAAGAGCCGGAGAAGTCGATTCCGCGCGCCATCAACTCGGTGCCGATGCGTATTCTGGTGTTTTATGTCGGCACGCTGTTCGTGATTATGTCGATCTACCCGTGGAACCAGGTGGGCACCAACGGTAGCCCGTTTGTGCTGACCTTCCAGCATATGGGCATCACCTTTGCCGCCAGCATCCTGAACTTTGTCGTGCTGACCGCTTCCCTGTCGGCGATCAACAGCGATGTGTTTGGCGTCGGGCGTATGCTACACGGCATGGCGGAGCAGGGTAGTGCGCCGAAGATGTTCGCCAAAACCTCCCGCCGCGGCATTCCGTGGGTAACGGTGCTGGTGATGACGCTGGCGCTGCTGATGGCGGTCTATCTCAACTACATCATGCCGGAGAATGTCTTCCTGGTGATTGCCTCGCTGGCGACCTTCGCGACGGTATGGGTGTGGATTATGATCCTGCTGTCGCAGATTGGTTTCCGCCGTCGCCTCTCGGCGGATGAAGTGAAAGCGCTGAAGTTTAAAGTGCCGGGCGGCGTGGCGACCACGGTTGCCGGGCTGATCTTCCTGGTGTTTATCATCGCGCTGATTGGCTGGCATCCGGAAACCCGCATTTCGCTCTATGTCGGCTTTGCATGGATTGTGCTGCTGCTGATTGGCTGGATGTTTAAGCGCCGGGCGTAATTTCTCCGGCGTTGTTTCGCCATCCGGAGTTATGCCTGATGGCGCTACGCTTATCAGGCCTACAAGTGCCGGGCTCTGGCTTTTGTAGGCCGGGTAAGGCGTAGCCGCCACCCGGCGTTGTGCCTGATGGCGCTACGCTTATCAGGCCTACGAGTGCTGTGCTCTGGCTTCTGTAGGCCGGGTAAGGCGTAACCGCCACCCGGCGTTATGCCTGATGGCTCTGCGCTTATCAGGCCTACGGTTTATCTCCCATTTTTCCGTCTTATCTCTGCGCCCCGTCTCTCAACCCCTTAAAAAAGTTGAAAGAAGGAGGCGGGTCGGGCCGAACGTTGGCTACAGTGATCCTGATTATGTAAAGGGGATCGTTGATGTTGAATGCATGGCACCTGCCCGTCGCGCCGTTTGTCAAAGCGCACCAGCAGCAGTTAATCATTAACCTCTGGCTGCGCGGCACGGATTTACCGTCGCGCGTCACGCTGCGAATTGAGATCGATAACGAAGAGACGCCGGTTGCAATGCACCGCGCGCGCAACACGACCAATAATGGCGTCACCCTCTGGCGCGCCGCCATTGATATCAGCAACGGCCAGCCGCGCCGCCGCTACAGTTTTAAGCTGCTGTGGGACGATCGCCAGCTCTGGTTTACCCCGCAGGGGTTTAGCCGCTTCCCGCCCGCCAGGCTTGAGCAGTTTGCCATCGATGCGCCCGATGAAGGCCCGGCGTGGGTCGCCGATCAGGTCTTCTACCAAATCTTCCCCGATCGCTTTGCCCGTAGCGAAGCGCGCACCGCGCAGCAAGATCAGCGTTACTGGCACCACGCCGCAGGGCGCGAAATTCGTTTTTGTGACTGGGATGAGCCGCTTACCGGCGAGGCGGGCGGGTCGACCTTCTACGGCGGCGATCTGGACGGCATCAGCGAAAAGCTGCCGTACCTGAAAAAGCTCGGCATCACCGCGCTCTACCTCAACCCGGTGTTTGTCGCGCCCAGCGTGCATAAATATGACACCGAAGATTATCGCCACGTCGACCCGCAGTTTGGCGGCGACGAGGCGCTACTGCGTCTGCGCCATAACACGCAGGAGAACGGCATAAGGCTGATCCTCGACGGCGTCTTTAACCACACCGGCGACTCCCACGCCTGGTTCGACCGCCATAACCGCGCCACCGGCGGGGCCTGCCATAACCCCGATTCGCGCTGGCGCAGCTGGTACAACTTTGATGAGAACGGCTACGCCCATGACTGGCTGGGCTACGCCAGCCTGCCGAAACTCGACTACCGCTCTTCGTCGCTGATTGAGGAGATCTATCAGGGCGAGGAGAGCATTGTGCGCCACTGGCTGAAAGCGCCGTGGAATATGGACGGCTGGCGGCTCGACGTGGTGCATATGCTGGGTGAAAACGGCGGGGCGCGAAACAACCTGCATCACGTAAGCGGCATCACCCGGGCGGCGAAAGAGACTCAGCCGCAGGCTTATGTGGTGGGCGAACACTTTGGCGATGCGCGCCAGTGGTTGCAGGCGGATGCGGAAGATGCGGCGATGAACTATCGCGGCTTTACCCTGCCGGTATGGGCGTTTCTTGCCAATACCGATATCTCCCTCGATCCGCAGAGTATCGATGCGCAGACTTGCGCCGCGTGGATGGATAACTATCGTGCTGCGCTGTCGCATCAGCAGCAGCTACGGATGTTTAACCAGCTCGACAGCCACGATACGCCGCGCTTTAAAACCATTCTCGGCAAGGATATCGCCCGCCTGCCGCTGGCGGTGGTGTGGCTCTTCTGCTGGCCAGGAACGCCGTGCATCTACTACGGCGATGAAGTAGGGCTGGATGGCGCGAACGATCCCTTTTGCCGCAAGCCCTTCCCGTGGGATAAAACGCAGCAGGATAGCCACCTGCTGGCGCTCTACCAGCGAATGACAAAGCTGCGCGCCCGTAGCCAGGCGCTGCGTCACGGCGGCTGTCTGGTGGTCTATGCCCGGCAGGATGTGCTGGTTTTTCTGCGCGTTTATCGCCAGCAGCGGGTGCTGATTGCCATTAACCGTGGCGAGGCGTGTGACGTAGTGCTGGAAGATTCACCGCTGCTGCAAGCGAAACAGTGGCGGCTTCTGGAAGGTACAGGTAACCTACAGGACGGCGTGCTGACGCTTTCAGCTATCAGCGCTTCTGTCTGGTCTGCCTCCTGAGCCTGCGTGCGGGGAGGCGGGCGTAACGTCTCCCCTTTAGCGAAGGCGAAAGTACATGGATGGTCTTCTGATATTCGGTGTCATCGTGCTGATTCTGGCGCTGGTCGTGGTGCCGATAATGGCGATTGTCGCCTGGCGGCGCAGCCTTGCCACGCAGGTCGAACTGCAACTGCTGCGCCAGCGCGTCAGCATACTCGAACAACGGGCAATTGCTCCTGCGGTAAGCGAGGAGCCGGCCGTTGAGCCGATAAACGAGCCGCTAAGCGCAGCGCCTGAGGTGCCACCGCCACTTCCTGAGCCGCAGCCGATTGCGGCAAGCGAAATCACCCCTGCACAGCCGCAACCCGCAGCCAATGTCTGGGGGCGCAAAGTCGCGACGGCAGAGCAGACGCCTGCGCCCGTGGTGCGCGAACGTGAAGAGGCGAAAGCGCCGGACGGTGACTCCTGGGGCGTGGTTACCGCGCTGGTGCGCTGGTTTATGCAGGGCAACCCGCTGGCGAAACTTGGCGTGGTGCTGCTGTTTATCGGTCTCTCTTTCCTGCTGCGTTACAGCGTTGAATATGCGCTCTTCCCGCTGGAGTTGCGGCTTGTCGCCGTGGCGGTTGTCGCGCTGGTGCTGCTGGTTCTCGGCTGGCGATTGCGGCATAAACAGACGGTCTTTGCCCTTATATTGCAGGGCGGGGCGGTCGGCGCACTCTATCTCACAGTGTTTGGCGCGTTTCGCCTCTGGCAGATGTTGCCGATGACGCTCGCCTTTGCGCTGCTGATTGTGATCTGCGCCGCGAGCGTCGGGCTTGCGGTGCTGCAACGCGCGCTGAGCCTGGCGCTGCTGGCAAGCCTCGGCGGCTATCTCGCGCCGATCCTGCTCTCTACCGGTGGCGGGAGCCATATCGCGCTCTTCTCGTTCTATCTTCTGCTCTCCGTCGGTATTCTCGCCATCAGCGTATGGCAGCACTGGCGCGAGCTGAATATCCTCGGCATGTTCTTCACTTTTGGCGTGGCCGCCCTGTGGGGCATTGCCAGTTATCGCCCGGAAGATTACCTCAGCTGCCAGCTCTTCCTGATCGCTAATCTGCTGATTTTCGGCGTCTTCAGCGTCGGCCTCTCCCTGCGCGCCCAGCGCCGGGGCGAGCGTATTATCGACGGTGTACTGCTGTTTGCACCGCCGCTGGCGGGTTTTGGCATGCAGTACGCCATGACCCAGCACTGGACCTACGGCCCGGCGTTCAGCGCCCTTGGATTTGGTCTCTTCTACCTGACGCTGGCCGCCGTTGCTCTTAAACGCTTCCCGACAGCCGGTAAACCGCTGGTGCTCGCCGCGCTGGCGCTGGGCGGCGCATTCGCTACGCTCGCCATTCCGCTGGCCTTGTCCGCGCGCTGGACGGCGATGGCCTGGTCACTTGAGGGGCTGGGCGTGCTGTGGCTCGGTGTGCAGCAACAGCAGCGCCGCATGAGCTACAGCGGCACTGCATTGTTACTGCTGGCGCTCTTCAGTGCGCTGTGGGCTGCCGCTGACGGTATCAATGCACTCTCGACGCTGATGATCTTTGCCGTACTCAGCGCAAGCTGGCTGATTGGCGCGTGGCTGTGGCGCACTCTTCGCCGCGAGGGAAGCTGGCTGCTGCTGGCGGGCGGTATCCTCTTCTGGATTGTCGCACTGGCGGGCGCGGCAGAGCTGATACTGCCGCAGTCGATGCAGGTGGGCTTTGGTCTGCTGCTACTGGTGGCACTCTCTGTATGGCTATGGCGCGCAGGCAGCCTGCGTTTTGCCTGGCCGGAACTTGGGCTTGCCCAATGGTTGCTGTGGCCGGCGATGGCGCTGTTAATCGGCGAGCGTCTGGTTGCTCAGGGGCACTTGCTGGCCTCTGGCTGGCAAAACCTGGTCTGGTGCGTGGCGCTGCCTTCCGCGCTATTACTGCTGCGTAAAGCGGGTAGCGCGCTGTTACCGCGCCTGTCGCAAGGGCTGCACATCTCCCTTTTCTGGCTGCTGTTGATCGCGGCTGGTAGCGAGTTGTGGTGGTTTGTAGACGCGCTGCCGTGGGGTAACGCGCCGTGGCGCTGGGGTCTGCCGATGGCGGCGGGCGGCGCGGTGATTATGCTGACGCTGGCGGCGGTGCGCCGTAATCTGTGGCCGTTCCGCGTCTGGCCTGCGCTTTATGGCGCGCAGGCGCTGGCACCGCTGGTGCCGCTGCTCATTATCGCCTTGCTGTTTGCCAACCTGAACGACGGCAAGGTGATGGGCATGCCGTACCTGCCGCTGCTCAATCCGCTGGAAGAGGGCGCGGCGTTCGCGTTGCTCGGCGTGTGGCTCTATACCCAATTTGCCTGGAAACACTATCCCCATTTCGCGCCCGATCTCCGGAGCGCCCGCCCGTGGGCGCTCGCTGCGCTGGCTTTCTGGTGGCTGAATGGCATCCTGCTGCGCGCGCTCTCCTGTTATGGCGAGGTGACGTGGAGTGCGGAAAGCCTGTGGGCGTCTCGGCTTATCCAGACGACGTTTGCTCTCTTCTGGATGCTGATTGCGCTGGTGGTGATGATCCGCGCGACGCGTCGGCAGGCCCGCCAGCAGTGGCTGGTGGGTGGAGGGTTACTGGGCGTTGTGCTGTTGAAACTGATGCTGGTCGACAGCGCGGGCGGTGGCGGGCTGGCGCGCGCCATTGCCTTTATCGGCGTGGCGGTGCTGGTGCTGATTGTGGGCTATTTTTCACCCCTGCCGCCCAAAGCGGCGCGGGAAGAGAACGAGGGAGAAGGACAATGAAAAGGCTGTACGGATTACTGTTAAGTACGCTGCTTTGCGCCCCGGCGGGCGCCGCAGATCTCCCTGAGAAACCGCAAGATTATGCCCGCGGCGTGATGCTCGATTCGCCGCTGCCCTCTTCCTGGTATCGCGTTGATCTGCCCCAGGAGGTCTATGCCCACAGCGCGTGGCCGGATCTGCGCGATGTGCGGGTGTTTAACCAGGATGGTGAGCGGGTACCGTTCGCCCTTGAAACGCAAAGTACCAAAACTGCGACTCCTGAAGCGGTGCCGCTGCGCGTCTTTCCGCTGGATGCGTCGCCCGCAAGCGGCGCGGCACAGGAGGAGAATGTTGTGCGCCTCCAGGCACCTTCCGGGGTAGAGATCCGTATTGAAGGCGACGCCTCCAAACCGGTCGGGAAGAGCTATTTGTTGGTGCTGCCTTCTACTCTGCCCAACACGTTTACTCTTGGCGAGATCAAACTCGGCTGGCAGGAAAACGACCAGAACTGGCGCAGCAAAGTCTCCGTTCTGGTGAGTCGCGATATGCGCAGCTGGGATACGTTGCAGGATGATGCGCCGGTAATGGCGCTGGCGAGCGGGAACGACAAGCTCAGGCTCGATCGTATACAGCTCCCGGAAATGCAGTTACCCGATGGCAGCCATTATCTGCTGCTGGTGTTTGATACGCCAAACCTGCCGGTCACCATCTCCGAGGCGACAGCCATGCCTGGACGCCAGCCTGCGCCGCTTGAAAAAATCGAGATGACAGGCAACGGGCGGCAGATTTCGCCGACCGAGGCGCAATATCAATGGCCGCAGCCGCAGCCGTTCCGCTCTCTCTCGGTTGGTTTTAACGACGATGCGGTGTTGCCGGCAGAGATTGCCATTCGCCGTACATCCACCTCACCGTGGCAGCCGCTGACCAAAACCGTGCTCTGGCAACGTAACGGGCAGCGATCCGCACCGGTGGAACTGGCGGGCGAGACGGTACAGGCGGTGCGCATTACCACGCTGGACGCGCGACTGCCTGACACGCTCCCTGAGGTCTCCGGCAGCCGCGATCGGCTGGCGCTGGTGTTTAACGCCCAGGGGAAAGGGCCGTTTATGCTGGCGTGGGGAAATAAAGCGGCACAGCCTGCCGCCGTCACGCCGGATACGCTGATCCCGCCGGATCTGCGTAAGCAGCTCGATCCCGCGTCGATTCCTGATGCGTTTGTAGGAGAAAACGTCAAGCTGGGTGGCGAGGCGCGCATGACGGCGACCTCCGTCACCGAACAGCAGGGGATGTTGAAAACGTTGCTGGTGTGGGGGGCTTTAGTGCTGGGCGTCGCGGTGCTGGCGTGGATGGCGATCCGCATCTGGCGCGAAGCGCAGAGTCCTAAAGTTTAACGCCGATAAAGTGCCGGATGGCGGCTTACGCCTTATCCGGCCTACGGGAGGCGATCATCAACGCCGGATGGTACGGCGCAGGTTTTGTAGGCCGGATAAGCGTAGCGCCATCCGGCAATGCCATGCCAAACGTGACGGCGTTTACAATGTCCCCGCGCGCGCCTGCGCCATCATGCGTGGGTAAAACGTCCAGAACTGCGTTTCCAGCGCGTGATAATTGGCATCAAGATCCTGCCATGAGTCACGCAGCGCCTCCAGCCGCGGGCGGCGGCTCGCCATGCCGTTGAGCACATTCTGAATGAACGCCATCTCGCCATAGCGCTCCATCCAGCGCTCCGACCATAAGTAATTGTTCAGATTGATAAAACGTGGCGGCGAGTCGGGCAGAATAGTCGCCACCTGCGAATGGGCATAATGTATAAAATCCACCAGTTCGATATCGGGCGAAACCTTTGCCCAGTGGCGCGACAGGAAGTGATCCCACATCACATCAAGCGTAATCGGCGCGACCCGCCGGGTTTCGGGGCGAAACCATTCGCGGGCGACCTTCACCTCCGGCAGATTGTCGGTCAGCACATCAATACGGCGATGCATATGGATCCCCGCCACCACCTCCGGTGCGTAGAGGTTTTCCGGGTTGCCGCGAACAAAATCCGCCAGCAGGTTACCGGCAAGGGAGCTGTTCGCCAGGTGAGCAAGGTGCAGGTGTGCTAAAAAATTCATCTCTATTATTTATCCAAAAGCGGCTAACGGTTGCAGCGAAGGGGCGTGGGCACTAGACTACCCGCCTCTTATTTTATGTCTCGAGTTAGTGTCATGCGCGTTACCGATTTCTCCTTTGAGTTACCCGAATCCCTGATTGCCCACTATCCACAGCCTGAGCGCAGCAGCTGTCGCTTACTGTCGCTGGATGGCCCAACAGGCGCGCTGACGCACGGTACTTTCACCGATCTGCTCGATAAGCTCAACCCGGGCGACCTGCTGGTGTTCAACAACACCCGCGTGATTCCGGCGCGTCTGTTCGGGCGTAAAGCCAGCGGCGGCAAGATTGAAGTACTGGTTGAGCGCATGCTCGACGATAAACGTATTCTGGCACATATTCGCGCCTCGAAAGCGCCGAAGCCGGGTGCCGAGCTGCTGCTGGGCGACGCGGAAGATATTCAGGCTACCATGGTCGCCCGCCACGACGCGCTGTTTGAAGTGGAATTCCACGATGAGCGCCCGGTGCTCGATATCCTTAACGCCATCGGCCATATGCCGTTGCCACCCTATATCGATCGCCCGGATGAAGACGCCGACCGCGAACTCTATCAAACGGTCTATAGCCAGAAGCCTGGCGCCGTTGCCGCGCCGACAGCTGGACTGCACTTTGATGAGCCGCTGCTCGAGCGCCTGCGCAACAAAGGCATTGAGATGGCTTTTGTCACGCTGCACGTCGGTGCCGGCACCTTCCAGCCGGTGCGCGTTGATAGCATCGAAGATCACATCATGCACTCCGAATATGCCGAAGTGCCGCAAGAGGTGGTTGATGCGGTGCTGGCGGCAAAAGCGCGCGGCAACCGCGTCGTGGCAGTTGGCACGACCTCCGTGCGCTCGCTGGAGAGCGCCGCGCAGGCGGCAAAAGCGGACCTGATCGAACCCTTCTTCGGCGACACGCAAATCTTTATCTATCCGGGCTATCAATACAAAGTGATTGATGCGCTGGTGACCAACTTCCACCTGCCGGAATCAACGCTGATCATGCTGGTCTCCGCTTTTGCCGGGTATCAACACACCATGAATGCGTACCGCGCCGCAGTTGCTGAAAAATATCGCTTTTTTAGTTACGGGGACGCGATGTTTATCACGTACAATCCGCAGGCGATTTTAGAGCGCCCTTAACAGGGCTATTTTACGTGCCCTTCTGGATCCGGGCAGTGCCCGCGTCCAGAGAGGCTGCGCCAATAACGCCTTGCGTGCGGATTGGTCAATTCGAGGTTGTGGAGTGAGTCCGCAACAGAGAGTAATCATCAGACTGTCTATCTGGTGTTGGAGAAAAGATGAAATTCGAACTGGATACCACCGACGGACGCGCCCGCCGCGGCCGGCTGGTGTTTGAGCGCGGCGTGGTTGAAACGCCGGCGTTTATGCCTGTTGGCACCTACGGCACCGTGAAAGGGATGACCCCGGAAGAGGTCGAAGCCACCGGTGCGCAGATCATTCTGGGTAACACCTTCCACCTGTGGCTGCGCCCGGGGCAGGAGATCATGAAGCTGCACGGCGATCTGCACGACTTTATGCAGTGGAAAGGGCCAATCCTTACCGATTCCGGCGGCTTCCAGGTGTTCAGCCTCGGCGATATCCGCAAAATCACCGAAGCGGGCGTTCACTTCCGTAACCCGATCAACGGCGATCCGATCTTCCTCGATCCGGAAAAATCGATGGAGATTCAGTACGATCTCGGCTCCGATATCGTGATGATCTTTGACGAGTGTACGCCGTACCCGGCGGATTGGGATTACGCCAAACGCTCAATGGAGATGTCTCTGCGCTGGGCAAAACGTAGCCGTGACCGCTTTGACGGGCTGGGCAACAAAAACGCGCTGTTCGGCATTATTCAGGGCAGTGTTTACGAAGATTTACGCGATATCTCCGTCAAAGGTCTGGTAGAGATAGGCTTTGATGGCTACGCTGTCGGCGGTCTTGCTGTGGGCGAACCGAAAGAGGATATGCACCGCATTCTGGAGCACGTCTGTCCGCAGATCCCCGCAGATAAACCGCGTTACCTGATGGGCGTAGGTAAACCGGAAGATCTGGTCGAAGGCGTGCGTCGCGGCATCGACATGTTCGACTGCGTCATGCCGACGCGTAACGCGCGTAACGGCCACCTGTTCGTGACCAACGGCGTGGTGAAAATCCGTAACGCAAAATATAAGAGCGACACCAGCCCGCTCGATGCCGAGTGTGATTGCTACACCTGTCGCAATTATTCGCTCGCCTACTTGCATCATCTCGATCGTTGCAACGAAATACTGGGCGCGCGTCTCAATACCATTCATAACCTGCGCTACTACCAGCGCTTAATGGCTGGTTTACGCAAGGCTATTGAAGAGGGTAAATTAGAGAGCTTCGTAGCAGATTTTTACCAGCGTCAGGGTCGACCGGTTCCACCTTTGAACGTTGATTAATTTAATAATGAGGGAATTTGAATGAGCTTTTTTATTTCTGACGCGGTAGCGGCAGCAGGCGCACCGTCACAGGGCAGCCCGATGTCTCTGATCCTGATGCTGGTAGTATTTGGTCTGATTTTCTATTTCATGATCCTGCGCCCGCAGCAAAAACGTACCAAAGAGCATAAAAAGCTGATGGACTCCATCGCGAAAGGCGATGAAGTGCTGACCAACGGTGGCCTGGTTGGGCGCGTAACCAAAGTAGCGGAAACCGGCTACATTGCTATCGCACTGAACGACACCACTGAAGTGGTAATCAAACGTGACTTCGTAGCTGCCGTTCTGCCGAAAGGCACCATGAAGGCGCTGTAATTTTCGTTTTTCCCAAAGGGAACTGCCGTGTTAAACCGTTATCCTTTGTGGAAGTACATCATGCTGGTCGTCGTCCTTATCGTCGGCCTGCTTTACGCACTTCCCAACCTCTATGGTGAGGATCCGGCTGTTCAGATCTCTGGCGCGCGCGGTGTCGCCGCCAGCGAACAAACTCTGATCCAGGTCCGGAACGAACTAACAAAAGAAAAGATCAGCTGGAAATCTGTGGCGATGGAAGAGGGCACGGTACTTGCTCGCTTTGAATCGACCGACACCCAGCTGCGCGCCCGCGAAGTCCTGCTTAGCGCATTAGGCGACAAGTATGTTGTCGCGCTCAACCTCGCACCGGCAACGCCTCGCTGGCTCTCCCTCCTGAAAGCGGAACCGATGAAACTCGGCCTCGACTTGCGTGGCGGGGTTCACTTCCTGATGGAAGTGGATATGCAAACGGCACTGGGCAAATTGCAGGAACAGAATATCGACAGCCTGCGCAGCGATCTGCGGGAAAAAGGCATTCCTTACTCCACCGTGCGTAAGGAAGATAACTATGGTCTTAGCATTCAGTTCCGCGACAGCGCGGCGCGCGATCAGGCGAATACCTACCTGACCGGCCGTCATCGCGATCTCGTCTTCTCTAATCAGGGCGATAACGTGCTGCGCGTGGTGATGAGCGATGCGCGCCTGAGCGAAGCCCGTGAATATGCTGTTCAGCAGAACATCAATATCCTGCGTAACCGTGTCAACCAGCTTGGCGTTGCCGAGCCGCTGGTGCAGCGCCAGGGCGCTGACCGCATCGTGGTTGAACTGCCGGGTATTCAGGATACGGCGCGCGCGAAAGAGATCCTTGGCGCGACCGCAACGCTTGAGTTCCGTCTGGTTAACACCAATGTCGATGCTTCCGCTGCGGCAAATGGCCGTATTCCGGGTGATTCCGAAGTGAAAGAGACACGTGATGGGCGGCCAGTTGTGCTGTACAAACGCGTGATCCTCACCGGCGACCACATTACCGACTCAACCTCAAGTATGGATGAGTACAACGTGCCGCAGGTGAATATTTCACTGGACAGCGCGGGCGGTAACATCATGTCTAACTTCACCAAGGACAACATCAATAAACCGATGGCGACCCTGTTTGTGGAGTACAAAGACAGCGGTAAAAAAGATGCTAACGGTCGTTCGGTGCTGGTGAAGCAGGAAGAGGTGATCAACATCGCCAATATCCAGTCTCGCCTCGGCAACAGCTTCCGTATTACCGGTATCGAAAACGCCAACGAAGCGCGTCAGCTTTCACTGCTGCTGCGCGCAGGTGCGTTGATTGCGCCGATTCAGATCGTGGAAGAGCGTACCATCGGTCCAACCCTCGGGGCGCAGAACATCACTCAGGGTCTGGAAGCGTGTCTGGCTGGTCTGGCGGTGTCGATCATCTTCATGCTCTTCTTCTATAAGAAGTTTGGCCTGATCGCGACCTCAGCGCTGCTGGCGAACCTGGTGCTGATTGTCGGCATTATGTCCCTGTTACCGGGTGCCACACTGACCATGCCGGGGATTGCGGGGATCGTGCTAACCCTTGCGGTAGCGGTGGATGCTAACGTACTGATAAACGAACGTATCAAAGAAGAGCTGAGCAACGGGCGATCCGTACAGCAGGCGATTCACGAAGGTTATCAGGGCGCGTTCTCGTCCATTTTCGATGCCAACATCACCACGTTGATCAAAGTGCTTATCCTCTACGCGGTCGGTACTGGCTCAATCAAAGGCTTTGCAATCACCACCGGTATCGGTGTGGCGACGTCCATGTTCACCGCTATTGTCGGTACCCGTGCCATCGTCAACCTGTTGTACGGCGGCAAACGCATTAACAAGCTGTCTATCTGAGGAGTGCGTTGTGGCACAGGATTATACTGTTGAACAATTGAACCATGGCCGTAAAGTCTGGGACTTTATGCGCTGGGACAACTGGGCTTTTATCATTTCCGGCGCGCTGCTGATCCTCTCCATCGTTGTGATGGGTGTTCGCGGCTTTAACTGGGGCCTGGATTTTACCGGCGGTACGGTCATTGAGATCTCGCTGGAGAAACCGGCGGATATGGACTTAATGCGCGAAGCGCTGGAGAAAGCAGGCTTCCAGGATCCGCTGCTGCAGAACTTCGGCAGCAGCCGCGACATCATGGTACGCATGCCGCCCGCGCAGAGCGATAACGGCGGGCAGCTGCTGGGCAGCAAAGTGGTTAGCGTGATTAACGAAGCGACCAGCCAGAATGCCGCCGTGAAGCGTATTGAGTTCGTCGGCCCGAGCGTAGGCGCGGATCTGGCACAAACCGGCGGCATGGCGCTGCTGGTGGCGCTGATTAGCATCCTCGTTTATGTCGGTTTCCGTTTTGAATGGCGTCTGGCGGCGGGCGTGGTTATCGCGCTGGCGCACGACGTCATCATTACCATGGGCGTGCTGTCGCTGTTCCAGATCGAGGTTGATCTGACCATCGTGGCATCGCTAATGTCGGTGATCGGTTACTCGCTCAACGACAGTATCGTGGTATCGGACCGTATCCGTGAGAACTTCCGTAAGATCCGTCGCGGTACGCCGTATGAGATCTTCAACATCTCGCTGACGCAGACGCTGCATCGTACCTTGATCACCTCCGGCACAACGCTGGTAGTGATCCTGATGCTCTATCTCTTCGGTGGCGCGATGCTGAAAGGCTTCTCGCTGACGATGCTGATCGGTGTCTCTATCGGTACGGCCTCTTCCATCTATGTTGCTTCAGCGCTGGCGCTGAAACTTGGGATGAAGCGCGAGCATCTCCTGCAGCAGAAAGTGGAAAAAGAGGGGGCGGATCAGCCCTCGATTCTGCCGTAACAAACGAGCAATAATAAAAAACCGCAGCGTAACGTTGCGGTTTTTTTTGCCTGAAATATACATAGCGTTTATTGGTTAATTATTTTTATTTGTCACATATATTATTTCTGCAATTTTATTCACTTCTCTTGCGTTATTAACAATAAATATTCACCCTCCACCGAGAGGTTTTTGCTAGAGTAGCCGCCACTCTCGTAACGACGATGCCACCTCAACATCCGTAAGCATGGTAATGGAAAAAAAGATCCTGATAGCAGACGATCACCCCATCTATTTAATGGGACTGCGCGCATTACTCACACCGCTTGCCGGGCAATATCACATTGTTGACGAAGCGCTCACCACTGATGACGTAATAAGCAAACTCGAACGTGATGATATCGATATTCTGATTACCGATTTCAGTATGCCAGGGGATAAATATAACGATGGCCTTGCGCTTATTCAGCTAATTAAGCGGCGCTGGCCCGCACTGGTGATTATTGTGGTGACAATGATCAACAACCCTGGAATTGAGCGCGCGTTACGCCAGCTCGGCGTACATGCCGTGCTCAGTAAAGCGGGGCTCTCAACGGAGTTAGTGCACGTTATAAAAGGGCTCACCGGCGCGTTTGCACCCAGCAAACCCTCCGTCGACGCACCGGCCTTGAGGGGCATCAGCCTGACGCCAAAAGAGAGTGAAGTGCTGCGTCTGCTGCTGCGCGGCTTAACGGTGAGCGATATCAGCACCCGCCTTAACCGCACCAAACAGACCGTCAGCGCACAAAAAAAGAGCGCGATGCGTAAGCTCGGCGTCACCTCCGAATATGAGCTCTATCAACAGCTGCAACAGCTTGGGCTGGTCAGCTGATCACCGACAGAAAGATGAAGAAGCCAGCAAACCTGCTCGTCACTTTTAACGCCTCGCAACAGCGGCTATTAACCCGGCAGTGCCGGGCTGATGTTCTTAATAAGATCGACGTCATTGAGGGTGAATCAGCCATTTGCGCGCTGTGCTCCCGGCACTGGAACGCCTTACTGATTGATTTAACCCATCAACCCACTCCGGGCCTGATGCTTATCGACAGGGTGCTGGCGGCCGGGCTGATCGGTACCTTCGCGCCACCAGCGTTACTACTGGCCTGTAGCGCAACCCTGGAAACCTTAAATCCCTCTCTGCTGCGTCTTAACGGTTTTGACAGGCTGCTTCCTTTACCGATAACCGACACCTTGCCCGGTAGCGCGCCACCGATGCTGAACCTCAGTGAGCTAAACGCGCTTGCCGGCGGGCAGCAGGCGGTAGTTAACGCGATGATCCCGGTGCTAATTCAGACACTTAATGACGATATCCAGCACCTCGCCAGCCTGCCTGCGCAGGCGCCGTTCACGGCAATCGCTGACATCGCCCATCGAATGAAATCCTCCTGGCATCTGCTGGGCATGAGCCACGCCAGACGCAGCTGCATCATTATGGAACGCCTGCCCGCGCTGCTGGATAACGGGGTCATAAATACGCAGGAGAGCGAAAAGATGCGCATCAATTTTATTTCCGCGCTGTTTGCGTCGCTTCGTCAATGTAAGGGGCTGTTACCCGCGCAACGTTAATGTAGTGCCGACGGTTAAACAGCTCTCCCTGTTGTTAATGGTGACCTGTTTAACGCGGAGCAGATGATGCGCAGCACGCCTTGTTATCGCCTCTTATGGCTTGCTTATATGCCGGGGCTTTTTAGCTTCTCTCTGCCAGCATCTGCCGCTACCTCTGCGCGCGGGCACTATGTCGGTTTACTGAGCGCCATTTTTATCGGCGTGCTGCTGCTGGTTTGCGGACTGGCACTGCGTATCCGCAGGCAGCGCAGGCGTAACCAGAGTGTGGCCTCAACGCTTGCGAAAACCCACTATCTCGCCATGGTGAGCCATGAAATCCGCACGCCGCTCAATGCGATCCTGGGCATTCTGGAACTGCAGATTGCCCAGACGCAGCATGCCCAGCCGATGCTGGAGGTGGCGCACGACGCGGCAAAAGATCTGCTGGCGTTAGTCGGTGATGTGCTGGATATGTCGCGCATCGAGTCGGGTCATATGCCCCTTGAGCCCTCTGCGCAGGAGCTGGTTAGCCTGACCCGCGCCGTGGTGCTGCTCTTTGAAGAGGCGAGCGAGCAGAAGCAGCTTGCTCTCCGGTTTTCAGTTGTGGGCGGCGCGCGCTGTCCGGTGCTGATTGACCCCTGGCGCTACAAGCAGATCCTCTCCAACCTGGTGAGTAACGCCATTAAATTCACCCGTGAAGGGGAGATCCGTATTACGCTCTCCCACCAGATAACGGATGCACAGCGGGTTGCGGTTTCGCTGAGCGTTACCGATACCGGGCCGGGCATTGCGCCAGAGCACCAGGCGCGGCTTTTTACCCCTTTTGCACAGTTCGGCCCCAATGAGGATGGTGCTCGAAACGGTTCGGGCCTTGGCCTCGCCATCTGCCGGGCGTTGTGCGAGTTAATGGCAGGGAAACTGACCCTAAACAGCACGCCAGGCAAAGGCAGCTGCGTCACCCTGCAACTCACGTTACCGCCGTCACAAGAGCCTTGTCCCGCGCAGCGAAGCCTGCCCGCGATACCGGTTTCGACCGTCAAAGGCAGGCGGGTGATGATTGTTGATGACTACCGGCCAAACCTGCTGCTGCTGCGCCACCAGCTTGAGCTGCTCGGCCACCAGGTGATCGAAGCGCAAAGCGGAGAAGAGGCGCTGGCAACATGGCATGCCCACAAACCGTTTGATTACATTCTGATGGATTGCAATATGCCGCTGATGGATGGCTTTACGCTTGCGAAAACCATTCGTCTGCAGGAGCAGCAGCAGGCTATTTCCCGTGCGACGCTGTTAGGTTTTACCGCTATTGCCCAGCAAGAGATTATTGAGCAGTGCCAGCAAGCGGGGATGGATGGCTGTTTATTTAAACCCTGCAGCCAGCAGGATATTGCACAATGGATAATATAAACGCGGCGCTAATTGGCGAGTGAAAAACAGCATCAATTGTTGCCAGGAATTTTCCTTGTTAATACCTCTCGCTTCTCAATCGGGAAAAGAGGGCGCTAATAGGATTATTAATGGCCGCGATTAATATGGAGGACAGAATAATTACTTACCCTGTAACAGGAGGTTACATTGAAAAAGCTCTCTTTAGCTGCCCTGATTGGCTCAGTATTACTAACGCAATCTGTGTTAGCGGCTGAAAAT
Organism: Kosakonia sp. S57; assembly: GCF_016516575.1. Taxonomy (NCBI): domain Bacteria; kingdom Pseudomonadati; phylum Pseudomonadota; class Gammaproteobacteria; order Enterobacterales; family Enterobacteriaceae; genus Kosakonia; species Kosakonia sp. S57. Next base: position 25,780 of record NZ_JACVUL010000028.1, read on the forward strand.
AACCGCATCATGAGTTACCTGACATCCTGGGGTCTTCCACAGGACGCCGCGACCCAGTTAGAGAAGTCCAATGTTGATACTTTCTTCCTCTCCTTTGGCGGCTGGAATCAGAATGGTGAGATCTCCTCTTCTGACAACATCATTAAGCCTGCTGAGTATGACCCGTATTGGCTCTCTCCTTCCTATACCTCCTGGACACAGACCAAGCTGGCTGCGCCCTCTAAACGTATGCTGGTGGCTTTCGGCGGGGAGACCTATGAAAGAATGTGGGGCTATATTGCCGATGCCGCGAGCCGCGAAAAGATTGCGCAGGGGCTGGTTAAACTGCTGAAAACCGACTTCCCGGTTTACAAAAAGGATATGAAGCCGGAAGAGATGGTCGGCGGCTGCTTAAGCGCCAACTGGGATAAAACCTGCAATATGGCGAGTTTCCAGAAAGCAGGCACGGTTCAACTGGACGGCATCGATTTCGACTATGAAAAAGTGGCCCGCCTGACGCCGCAGGAGAACCAAAACCTGCTGATCCTCGCGAAGCGCGTTAAGTCGCTGCTCGGGCCGAACAGCGGTAAAGTGCTGAGCCTGACGACCTATCACGTCGGGGCCGATCCTGAATCCTGCGCCAGCCCATCGGTGATGGAAAACTGCTCGTTTATTGAGGATGCCCGTTCGGCGCATCACGGCGAAGTGCTGGGGCTGCTCACCGCCGGGCGCGATGTGTTCGACTTCTTTAATGTCATGACCTATGACGCCGGTCCGCGTTTCCGCTATGACGTCGCGATGGCCAACTACGCGCGTGCGGTGGGCGACAAGAAGAAGATTATTCTCGGCAATACCATCAATTCCCAGTGGGGGCCGGAAGGCCGCTATGTTGAATCCAAAGAGAATAACCTGACGCGTGCCGCCTGGCAGGCAGAGCAGGGTTACGGCGGCGTCTTCGTCTGGGCGCTTGGCTCCAATAATGTTCAGCTCAGTTTCCCGGACCAGGTGAGTTACCTCAATGAGATGAAACAGGCGGCGGGCGGCGATGTACCGCAGGTGGAGAATCATATCCCCGTGGCGAACGCCGTTTATCCGCAAACGGTGACCGGCGCTGCAACCGTGGTGCTTGATGGTTCGGCATCAACGGATCCAGAGGGCGCAGCGCTTAGCTGGAGCTGGACGCAGGTTTCTGGCCCGCATGTAACGCTGACTAATGCTAACCAGCAGAAAGCGAGCTTTACGCTCAATGCGCCGGATCAGGAGAGCACGCTGGTCTTCAATCTGACGGTGAACGATGGCGTGCATGACTCCCTGCCGTTGACGTTGACCATTAAGCATGTGCCGGAGGAGGGCAGCGTCACTATTCCGGATAATCCCGTCGCTGCTGACGAGTGGAAGCACGATAAGATTTATGTCGGCGGTGATCAAGTCTCGTGGAAAGGGCTGCAGTATAAAGCACGCTGGTGGACCCGTGCTAATGAGCCAGGCACGAATGAAGTGTGGCAGGTAATTGAGTAAGTTCTAGTTGAGTTAATCTTTTTGATGTTTTGGCCGCAATATTTTCATTGCGGCCTTTTTTTATTTGTCCCGGCTGGGAATTTTCCTCGCTATATTACGCTGCCTCTGAAGGGATAAAAGAAGGTTGATATTACTGCGAGGGCGATAAGCGATTAATTTAACTGCGTGGATCTATTTCCCTACTAAACGGAGCACGTATGACTTATTCAAAAATAGGCCTGGCGGTTATTACATTATGTATGGCAGGCGGTGCGCTGGCGCATGGTTATGTCTCTCTCCCGGCATCACGCGCATATATGTGCAATGCCAATATGGGCTACCAAAATAAAGATTGCGGCAGCGGTCCGCTGTATGAGATGCAGAGCGTTGAAGGGCCTGATGGTTTTCCTGCGGCCAGTAGAGGGCCTGCGGATGGTCATCTCGCCAGCGCGGGATTAGCCTCAATGGGGCGGCTGGATGAGCAGAGTGAAACGCGTTGGGCGAAACATCCCATTAACGCGGGCAAACATGCGTTCACCTGGACCTATACCGCGCCGCACAAAACCAAATCGTGGGATTACTACCTGACGAAGAGCGACTGGAACCCCGCCCAGCCGCTGACGCGCGCCTCTTTTGAGAGCAAGCCATTTTGTCATATCGAAGGGAATAACATTCGGCCCAGCGCCGGTCCGGATATGCCTCATGAGTGCACGATCCCCGAACGTGAGGGTTACCATGTGATCCTCGCGGCGTGGGATGTCGCTGATACAGGCGCTACCTTTTACAACGTGATTGACGTCGATTTCGGCGGCCATAACGCGCCCGCGCCAGCCCCGGACGAGGATCCCCAGAGCGATCTCCCGGCGCAGTGGCACAGCGACACCGTCTATGTTGGCGGCGACAGGGTAACGTGGAACGGCAAAGAGTATCAGGCGCGCTGGTGGACGCGTGGCAACCAGCCGGGCGTGCATGAAGTCTGGAGCGAAGTGAAATAGGGGGCGGTAGAAAAAACAAGGTCATACAGCAAAGTGGATGGCCTTGTTTTATTACGCTGGCGCAGTGGCGGTGTTAAGTGAAATGGCTGGCCTTGTAGTTACATCGCGATATCAAACATCCGCGTCTGGAACAGCAGGCAGTAGAGCTGGCAGTCGGTTCGCACATTCAGTTTCGCCATTGCCCGCAGTTTATGTGCGCTCACCGTTTTAATGCTGATATTCATACGTCTGGAGATGGTGGTTAATGAGAGACCACGGCAGAGCAGGCGTAATACTTCACTTTCGCGCGTTGAGAGCTCCTGCGGCGTGATGGCATCGCGGCGGAAGAGGGAGTCCATTAAGCCGCGCTCAATATAGACTTCATCCATTAAGACGGTGGCCATGGCGCGCCATAATGTGCGCTCACTGGTATTACGGCTGATATACCCTTTGGCGCCGGCTTCGAGGGCAATACGAATAAGATTGGTGTTGTTATACGGAGATAAGAAGATGATTTTTGTTTTGGGGTAGCGGCCTGAAATCCATTTAACCAGCGCGATGCCATCTAATTCTGATAAGGGGCTTCCGGTTTTTATTGTGGTCAGTCCGTAGCCGAGGAAAAGAAGGTCAACTTGTTTATTTGCGAGAATATTCAGCAGTTCTGTTTGTTCATGTGTGTCGCCGACAACCTCTATATCTAACCTCTCTGTGTTGATATTACTGGCTTTCAGAGAGTTAATCATCGAGGTCATCCCCCGGCGTATTATCGTATGCTCATCGGCAATCAATATATTAATTGGCATTAATTATCCTCCCAACGTCCTGTAGGAATGAAGAGTACAAAAGCACCATACGGCGTTCCTGACGTTATTTCTATCTGACCAGTAAGAAAAATCAGCGGCCATTTACGGAAAAGAGATTTCCGCGCGCAGGTAGAGCATTCTTTAATGCCGCGGGAGCAATCAGCTTTCGTCTCTGTTGCATCGGGGGAGAATAGCCACGGTAAACGGCAATTCTTTGAGTGAGCAAGTGAATCATGAATTATCAACAACGCCATAGGATTAATCAGCAGCAGGGTTTTACACTGCTTGAGCTGCTGGTGGTATTAATGATCATTGCGCTGCTGGCCGGCTTTGTTGGCCCGAAATTATTTTCCAATGTTGATCAGGCAAAAGAAAAAACCGCGTTACGCCAGATGCACGCCTTTGCCGATGCATTAACGCAATATCGGCTGGATACCGGCAGTTATCCTTCAGAGTCAGAGGGGTTAAATGTGCTGGTTGAGAAGCCCGATAACGTCAATAACTGGAACGGCCCCTATCTGGCGCAAAAAATTCCTCATGATCCATGGGGCAAAGAGTATCAGTGGCACAACCCGAGCCGACAATCGCAAAGCGTCTATGAAGTGGATATTTCTACCACTGATAATAATGGCAAGGCCATTGTCTACGGCTTCTGATAATGATTCGGCTAATGCTGGTACTTATTCTGCTGGCGGGGCATAGCGCTGAAGCCCATTGCTGGCAACGTGCAGGCGCGCGTTACGGTATTGAGCCGGCATTATTAAAAGCGATCGCTGTGGTTGAATCGGGATTATCGCCAACGGCGGTGCATAAAAATCGTAATGGCTCCACGGATGTCGGCTTAATGCAGATCAACAGCCAGCATTTTGCGCAGCTCAGGCAATATCACATCACCGCGCGCTCGCTTATTACTAACCCTTGCCAAAACGTCATAACGGGCGCCTGGGTGCTGGCCGGGCAAATTCGCCAGTTTGGTTATAACTGGGAAGCGGTTGGCGCCTATAACGCCGGGAACGCCCGTAACAGGAAAACGCATTTAGCTCGCCTGCGCTATAGCCAAAAAGTGGCGCGTATTTATCAGGGGCTGAAAAGTAACGATAAGGAGTTCGCGGCATGGGAAAAATGAGCACCTGGGAAGTGACCTATTTAGAAAAGGGTAAACGCAAAAAAATCCGCACCCAGGCCGATACGCCCATTTCAGCCAGACACCAGTTACAACAGGCAGGCTATGTGGTGCTGCGCGTGGCGCAACAGGTGCAGCACCCGACAAAGCGCGTCTCGCTGACGCTCTTTACGCAGGAGTTGATGGCGCTGCTGGATGCCGGGCTGGTGGTGACCGAAGCGATCGAAACACTCTGCGCCTGCTCCAGCGATGAACAGGCGCTGGAGATGCTGGAGGGGCTGCTGGAGAAGCTCTACGCCGGGAGCCAGTTATCCCAGGCGATGGCCGCCCAGCCCGACATTTTTCCACCGCTATTAGTTAATACCGTCGCCTCTTCTGAACAAACCGGCCAGCTGGCCAACGCCCTGAAACGCTACCACTTCTATGAACAGCGCCTTGAGCAGTTGCGTAAGCGCATTCGCGGCACCTTAACCTACCCGCTGATTGTGCTGACGGTTGGCGGGCTGATTGTCTGTTTCCTGCTGGGCTTTATCGTGCCCAGCTTTTCACAGGTGTTTGAAGGGGTGAACACCCTCAGTCGCAGCGCCGAGCTGATTTTGTGGTGGGGACAGCTGGTTAAGCAGTCGGGGCCGGAGCTGTTAATGGGCACCATCGCCACGATTGGCGTGCTGATCGTGGTGTGTAAGCAGAGCTGGACCAAACAGCTACTGATGAGCGCTGCTATGAAAATCCCCCAGCTGCGCCAGCAGCAGTTCCTCACCATTCTGGTGCGTTTCTATCGCACCCTTGGTCTGCTGCTTGATGGCGGCGTACCGGTTACCCATGCGTTGCGCCTTGCCCAGTCGGTGATCCCGGTCAGCCACCACTCCCAGCTCAACACCGTGGTGGAGCATGTGATGGCGGGCAAGAGCGTTTCGGAGTCGCTGGAGAGTCAGCATTTAACCACCCCGGTGGCGATGCGTTTACTGCAAGTCGGCGAGCGCAGCGGGGAGTTAGCCGGTATGTGCGAACGCATTGCGGGCTTTTATGACGAGGCGCTGGAGCGCGCCATCGACACCTTCACCCGCATTTTTGAGCCGTTACTGATGATGATCGTCGGCGGCATTGTCGGGCTGGTGGTGTTTCTGCTCTATATGCCCATTTTTGAGATGGCCGGGAGTATGTCCTGATGATGTCGCAGCCGGAAGTTTCCACCCTGATTGATGACCTGCTGGCGGTTGATGAAGCCGGGCGCAGCGAAGCGTTTGAGAAGCTGATTGACGCCGAGCCCGCCGCGCTGCCCGCGCTTGCCGCGGCACTCGGTATCGCGCTCTTTGCCCCGGAGGCGGAGGATGAGGTCACCGTCGATTTTCAGCATATTCCCCTCAATGACGCGCTGGCGATGCATGTCCTGCCGGTGTGCTGGCGCGATCGTCAGTGGTTGCTGCTGAGCGATCCCTTTTCGCTGGCGCTACGCCAGTGGGCGCAGCGGCTGCCGGTTACGCTTGCCATTGCCTCGCCCGGCTGGTTACGCGAGCAGCTTGAGGCGCTGACCCGCCAGCAGCGCACGCTCGATCAGCTTGAGCAGCAGGCAAATGAAGAGGGCGAAGATGAGGTGATCCTTGAGATCACCCCCGGCAATATCGCCAGTGAGAGCAACCCGATTATCAAGCTGGTTAACGCCACGCTCTATGATGCGATCCAGAGCCGCGCCAGCGATATCCACCTGAGCGCCGCGCCGGACGGCCTGGCGGTCAAATACCGCGTTGATGGTGTCATTCACGCTATTCGTCACTGCCCTGGTATTCAGGCGTCCGGTCAGATTATTTCGCGCATTAAAGTGCTGAGCAGCATGGATATTTCGGAGCGGCGCATTCCCCAGGATGGTCGCTTTAAAGCGATGATCCACCAGCGCCCGGTCGATTTTCGTGTCTCGGTGGTGCCGGGTATTCACGGCGAGGATGCCGTGTTGCGCGTGCTCGACAAGTCCCATAGCAGCACCCTGAGCCTGGAAACGCTCGGTTTTGACGACCATACGCTGCGCGAAATCCGCCTGTTAACCCACCAGCCGCACGGCATGGTGCTGGTCACCGGGCCGACCGGCAGCGGCAAATCGACCACCCTTTACGCGGCGCTGAGCGAGCTGAACACCGGCGACAATAAGATCATCACCATTGAAGATCCGGTTGAGTATCAGCTTAACGATGTGCTGCAAATTCCCGTCAATGACAAAAAAGGGCTGACCTTTGCCCGCGGCCTGCGCGCCATATTACGCCACGATCCTGACACCATTCTGGTTGGTGAGATCCGCGACAGCGAAACCGCGGGTATCGCCGTGCAGGCTGCGCTTACCGGTCACCTGGTGCTCTCCTCCGTCCACGCCAACGATGTCTTCAGCGTGCTGGAGCGTTTTCTCTATATGAACGTCGATGCCAACAGCCTGCTCTCCGCGCTGCGCGGCGTGCTGGCGCAGCGGCTGGTGCGCGGCATCTGCCCGCAGTGCCTGGAGGAGGCGCAGCCGAGCGAGCAGGATCTTCATCAGTGGCAGCAGAGCGCGCTACACACGCTGACGCCGGTGTGGCGTAAAGGGCGCGGCTGCCCGGCTTGCCGGCAGAGCGGGTTTCGTGGCCGGCTGGCGCTGGCGGAAGTTTTGCCGTTCAGCGACAGGATGAAGGAGGCGCTCCAGATGCGCGCCTCGGTGCGCCAGATGCGCGAAATCGCTTTAGCAGAAGGCTTTGTCCCGCTGCATAACGTTGCCATTCGCGCGGTGCTGGAGGGCAAAACCACTTTTTCGGAGATCAACCGTGTTATCACTCCTCCCGCCTGAGTTGCAGTGCGACATTCATCCGCAGCGTCTGGTGCTGCGCCGGGGCAACCGGGTGCTTGGCGAACAGGCGTTAACCGCACAGACCGCGCTGGATGAGGCGCTCGACCAGCTGTTACGCGCCCACACCTCAGGATTGCCCTGGTGGGGAAAGCTCAGCTTCTGCCTGAGCAGCAGCCGGATCCACTACTTTACCGTGCCCTGGCAGCCCGGGCTGAGCACGCCGGAGGAGTTACGCAGCTTCGCTGCCACCGAGGCCGCCAGGCAACCTTTCTGGCGCCATGTTCTGGCGTGTAAAACCGCCTTTATCTCGGTGCAGTTCGGCGCAACGGCGCTGGCGGCGGCGATTGATGAAGCGCTCTGGCAGGCGTTACTGCTCACCGCCCGTAAATGGAAACTGCGTGTGGGCGGTATTCATGTCGCGCTGCACCAAAAGCTTCGCGCGTGGCGCGGCGCACTCCCTGCCGATGCACTCTTCTGTCTGCGTGATGAGCAGTCGACAATCTTTGTCTCGCGCCAGCACGGGCAGTGGCAGCAGGCGTGGTGTCTGCACAATGACGCGGGCGTGAGCGCGCGGCAGCAGGTTGCCCAGACCGCGCGGCTGATGGGGCTGGATAGCGCCGTTCCGCACTTCTTTCTCAATAATATTGATGCCACAGGGGAGTAAGGATGTTTTCCATATCGGCTTTTAAAAGCTGGCCCGCTCCCTGTTTTCACTACCGTCCTCGCGCCGCCTGGCCGGTAATGGGGGTCGTGCTGCTGCTGACCGGCGGGCTGCTGCTGACGACTATCAACGATTATCAACGGCGCGACGCGCTACAGCGCCAGCATCAGCACCTGCTGGAGACGGTGGCGAAGCGGGATGAAATTGTTCGCGGTCTGTCAGCGCGCATGAAAAAACATCAGCCCGATGCGAGAGCCGCTATGCAGGTGGTGGCGATGCTGAATCCGCTGGCGAAATTACTCCTGCCCGATGTGGCGATCATGAACGTCAGCGTTGAGCCGGAGAAAAAAGTGGTGCGGCTGCAGGTCAAAGCGATCTCTCTTGAGGCGCTGCTCGATTTCAGCACCCGTCTGGAGGCTATCCCGGCGCGGGTTGAGTTGCAAAACCACACGCCGTCAAAGGAGCTCAGCCAGAAATGGGCGGTCAACGCCACGCTGATAATCATCTATCCCAACAACCCCCGGCTCTGAGTGAACATATGAGATTTTCCCTCTCTTTACCCTGGCTGCGCTGGTCACTGGCCTCTGTCGTGGAAAAAACGGGCAGGGCACCGCTGCTGGCGGCGCTCGTACCACTGCTGATGGCCGCTTACTGGCAGTGCGCGCTCGCGCCGGAAAAGCGCCAGCTTGTTGGTGAAAATGCGCAGCTGGAGCTGCAGTTAGATAAACCACTGGCGCTCTCTCCACAGCCTGACAATAGCGCGGCGCTCTTACAGCGCACGCTGAATGACACCGAGTATCAGCAGGTGAAAGCGGTGTTCGACATTTTTCAGCAGAACCATTTGCAGGTTGACGGCAGCCGCTATCAATTCGGCAAAAACGGCAAAGGGCGTCAACGCGCGCTGGCGCTGACCATTCCGCTGCAGGGCGAGTGGAAAAACCTGACGCGATCCCTCATCACCATGAGTAAGAGCCTGATCTTTCATGTCGACAGGCTCGCCATTAGCCGTGCCAGCCCGGAGAGCGCCCATCTGCTGATCACGCTGCAGTTAACGCTGAGCCTGGCATCGGGTCTGGAGGCGTCATGAAGCTGCCGCGATATCTGAAAATCTTGCTGCTGTTGACCGCCGGGCTGCTTCTCTGGGTGCATGTCACCGACGAAGGTGCAGAAAACGGCCCCGAGATGAGCCAGGCTGCGCCAGATGAGACGCGCCCGCCGCGCCAGGCGAACCGGCCGCTGCATATCACAGATGATGCCAGCGCGATTGCCGATCTCTTCCCGGTCTATAACGCACCGGCAACGAAAGCGGCCGCGCCCGCGCCGGTGGCAAAGGTGCAGCGCGTCACGTTCCCTTTTCGCGCGGTGGGGCTGTGGATCCGCAACGGCATGCGCATCGTCATCCTGACGGATGGCGCACGTAACTGGCTGCTCTGTGACGCCTGTCGTAAAGCGGGGTATATCCGGCCTGGCGGCCTGATCACCCCCGACTGGCGACTGCAGGCGATGGCGCAGGGCAGCCTGCTTTTTGAATCATTACCGGGGCATGAGCCATACAGCATCAGCCTTAACTCTTTGACTACACAAGCCGTAACAACACAATGAAAAAACCGATTCTCACTATGGTGTGTGCGCTTGCGCTGCTGACCGGCTGCGCAAGCAGCAAACCCGTCGCACCGGAAGATGCCGCCCCCGTCAATACGGCGTCGCTGCGTGATGCGTTGCAACGTATCGATAACCAGCTTAAGAGCCACCCGCAGGATGTGAAGCTGCGAACGCAGCGGCAGCTGCTGGTGACGCAGTTAGTGGAGGGCTATATCACGACCGCCCGCCAGGCGGCGGCGAAAAATAACTATGTTGCGGCGAGCCGCGCATGGGAAGCGGTGCTGCGCTATCAGCCGGGCCACTTTGTCGCGCAGCAGGGATTACAGAAAATCGACCGGCTGCGCGTGCTGGATAAGCTCTACCAGCAGGCGCGGGCGCAGTATCAAACCGACCCGGAGCAGGCGTTAGCCAAAATCCAGCAGATCCTGGAAGAGTCACCCGGCTGGCCGCAGGCGGCAGAGATGCGTGACCGTCTGATGCGTGAGATAGCCGTGCAGAATCAGCCGGAGAAGAAGATCAAGCGCGAGCTGCGCAAGCCCGTCAGCTTCACTTTCAGCAAGCATAATCTGAAGGAGATCTTCGCTGCCATCAGCCAGATTACCGGCATCAATATCATCTACGATAAGGATGTCTCCGATGCGGCCACTGCCAGCCTGATCGCCCACGATACCAGCGCGGAGAACGCCCTCAATCTGCTGCTGCTCTCTAACCAGCTGCGTAAAAAGATCCTCAATGGCAACACGCTGTTGATCTATCCCGCCACGATGCAGAAAGAGAAGCTCTACCGCGATACGGTAGTGAAAACGGTTTTTCTCGGCTACGCCAAAGCGAAAGAGCTGAATGTGGCGCTGCGTAATTTGATTAAGCTGCGCGATGTCCATGTTGATGAGCGCACCAACTCGGTGACCTTTCGCGGCCCGCGTGAAAGCGTGGAAAAAGCCGAGCAGCTGTTGCTGACCCTCGACCGTCCGGAAGCGGAGGTGACGCTGGCGGTAGAGGTGCTGGAAGTGGACGCCAAAGATGTTGAAACCCTGGGCATCAACTTCCCAGGGCAGATTGGCATAGGCTTTAACGCTATCGAGTCCGGCAACAGCAATATCGCCATTAACGCCCTGAATAAAAATAATATGTTCGTCAATCTCGGCTCCGGCCAGGGGCTGAGCGCCAATATGCAGAAGATCCGCTCCCATGGACGCGTGCTGGCGAACCCGCGCATCCGCGTGAAAAACAATAAAAAGGCGGTGGTGGAGATTGGCGAGCGCATCCCGGTGCTGACCAGCAGTATCTCTGAGAGCTTTTCACAAGAGCAGGTGGAGTATCAGGATGTTGGTCTGAAGCTGGAAGTCACGCCGGATATCAGCGTCGATAACACTATCTCGATGGATGTGAAGTTTAACCTCAGCACTATCGGCAGCGCCGAACACTCAAAAGATGGCGTCGCTTACTATCGTACCAACAACCGCGATGCGGCCACCGTGCTCAGCAGCCAGAACGGGGAGACGCAGATGCTGGCGGGGCTGATCAAAGAGAGCGACAGTGCAGGGCTGAACGGTCTGCCTGGGCTGGCGGATCTGCCGCTGCTCGGCAAATTCTTCGGCAGCCACGAAAGTAACCATGAGCGGACCGAAGTGGTGCTGCTGATCACGCCGACCATTGAGCGCAGCATCGATCTGCCGGGCACCCATATCAACACCATTGAGATGGGCAGCGAAGATGCGCCGGGTGAGAGCGCCTACCTGCCGCCTGCCGCAGAGGAGACGCCTGAAGCGTCGCACTTTGCGCCACCGCCGCTGACGCCGCCCGCCACCTTCCCGGCGCTGAAAAAAGTGCCGGCACCAACCCTTGCCAAAGGCAAGCCGTAATGGTGCAGCGCAACGGTTTTACGCTGATTGAGATGCTGGTATCGCTGGCGCTGCTCGCCACGCTTGCCAGCGCCGCCATCCCGATTTACCAGCGTCAGATCCAGCAGCGCAACGAAGAGGCGCTGCGTGTGGCGCTGCGCCAGATCCGTACCGCCCTCGATCGCTATGCGCAACTGAGTGAAGAGGGGATTATCGAAAAAGAGGCGGATATGTCGAACTGGCCGGTGTCGCTGAATCAACTGGTGGATGGCGTGATCAATAAAAAGTCGGCCAACCGGGAGAAGATCTACCTGCTGCGCGCCATCCCGCGCGATCCCTTCTGCGACTGTGAAGGCAAGCCGAACAGCGAGACCTGGCGGCTGCGCGCCTCGACGCAGGCACCCGGTGAAAGCACCGGCGGGAAGGATATCTGGGATGTCAGCTCCACCAGCATGCAGCCCGGACTGAATGGAGTGCCGTATGCGCAGTGGTGAAAAGGGTTTTACGCTGATTGAGTTACTGGTGGTGATGGCGATTATCGCCACGCTGATGACGCTGGTCGCGCCGCGTTTTTTTAACCAAACCGAGCGCGCAAAAATTGTGGTGTTGCAGCATAACCGCAACGCTCTGCGCGCGGCGATTGCCGCCTGGCGTCACGATAGGCTGAGCGGGCCGGAGCAACTGGAGGAGTTGGTTGAGCAGGGGTACCTGTTTGATATTCCCTTAGATCCCGTCACCCAGCGACGCGACAACTGGCAAGTGAAGCGTGATGAGAACGATCAGATTATCGATGTTACTTCGCCCTCCCTGCCGGAGCAGGAAAATGCACAGGAGTAAGCCCGCAGCGCAGGGCGGTTTCACCTACCTGTGGGTGCTGCTGATGCTCACCATGCTGTCGCTCTCCTTGCTGAAAGAGACCCGCTCGCGCGAGGTGCAGTTTCGCCAGCAGCAGGAGGAGGAGCTCTTTTTTCGCGGCGTGCAGATCCGCAATGCGATCCACAGTTATCAGAAAAAGGGCAGCGGCTGCTTTCCGCTGGGCTTTGACGATCTGCTACAGGATAGCCGCGATAAAAAGCCCGTCGCCCATCTGCGCCAGTGGTTTGCCGATCCGCTCACCGGCTCGCGCGACTGGGGGATGAGCTATGACAAGCAGGGGCGCTGGGTGGGTGTCTACAGCAAAGGGCGCGGTACGCCGCTGCGCCAAACCCTCTTCCCGCCTGAGATAAAGAATTTCAAACAGGCGGAGCGCTACGAACAGTGGCTGTTCAAAACCCCGGAGGTGCTCTCCGCACCGCTCCCGTCTGCCTGCCGCTCGCTGCTTAATAAACCGGAGCGATAACCCTGTGGAAAGCCTCTTTTTTGCGCTGCTCGGCGCGATTTTCGGCAGTTTTATTAATGTGGTGATCTACCGCTTACCACGAAAAATGCAGGGGGAAGCGATAAGCCTGAGCTGGCCGCCGTCGTTCTGCCCCCACTGCCGGACACGGATAAACGCGCACGACAATGTTCCGCTGCTCGGCTGGTTGTGGTTACGCGGGCGCAGCCGCTGTTGCCACAAGCGGATAAGCATTCGCTACCCGGCCATTGAAGCGTTGATGGCGCTGCTCTTCGCGGCGGTAGTTGCCCATGATGGCGTCAACCTGGCGGCGCTGCTGATGCTGGCGCTGCTGAGCCTGCTGGTGGCGATGTTTTTTATCGATATCGACCATATGCTGCTGCCGGATCGGCTGACCTATCCCTTTATGCTGCTGGCGCTGCTCTGCGCCTGGTGCCGCCAGCCACTTCTTACGACGCTACAGGAACATATGCTGGCTGCGGCGGTCGGCTTCACTATCCTGTGGTTGCTCAACTATGGGTTTGCGCGCTGGCGCGGGTGCGAGGGCATCGGGGGAGGGGATATGAAACTCTTTGCCGGCATCGGCGCATGGCACGGCTTACCGGCGCTGTTTGATATTATGCTGATCGCCGCACTCATCGGGCTGGCGAGCGGGCTGCTGCTCTTTCGCGCCGCGCGCCAGCAGCCCTTTCCATTTGGCCCCGCCATTATTCTCGCCTGCATCGGCTGGGCGATGGTTTACAGCCAGTAATCCAGTGAGATCTGCCAGCGGCGCTCACTCAGATTCAGCAGGTAGACCTTTTGCCACTGCAATGCCACATCCAGCGAGCCAAGATGGCGGCGCAGTTCGGCAAAGCCCATGTTTTTATGCCGCTGCAGATCCCGCTGCGCAATCAGGTTGAGATCGTACTGTTCGAAAAAATCTTTCCAGTAAGCCTGCAACAGCACGCTGCGGCGGGGATCCTGCCCTGCCACGGTCGGCTGGGCGCTGCCGTTGTAGTGCCCTTCGAGCCGCAGCGTCAGATCGCTCTCGCCGGTCCAGGTGAGACCCGCCGCCACGCGGTTGCGCCAGGCGATATCCCACTGGCTCTCCGGCAGTAGCGTCTCCTGCCAGCTGTAGGGCTGACGCCCGCCGGCCCATTCGCCATAAATCAGCGTTGAGCGGGAGAGCACCCGCGAAAGATTGAGGCCAAACTGCGGCTCGCTCTGCTGCTCTTTAAACAGCAGTAACTGCGGGTTGAAATTCTCCGCAAAGCGGTAGCTGGCGCTGAGCAGCAGGCGGTCGCGCGGATTGCTGGCCTGCCAGTCGAGGCTGGCGCTGCGATCGGCGCTGCCCCTGCGGATTTTCGGTGCCCAGAGCGCGCTAACGGCGGCGTTGTCCCAAAAGTGTTGCAGGCGCACCATCCCATTGCCCATCCGGTTGTTACGCAAGGTTTCCGGATCGGCAGAGGTCATGGATCGCACGGTGCCCCGGCCAAGAAAATCCGTTGGGTTATAGCCCAGCGCGACGCCGTAGCGGGTGTTGATGCGGCCCATATCCAGCATCGTTTGCGGCGTCAGGTGGTAGCTGAGCCACGCTTCGCGCAGGGTATTGGTATAGCGGGTTTCACTGAGACGGTGGGTAAAACGGCTATCCAGGCGGTTGGAGAGCACCAGTCGCCACTTCTCACCCAGCGGCGCATCCAGACGCATATCCAGCGACAGCCGCTGCTCTTTCTCCTGCTGCTGATTGATGCTGCTGGCCGCTTCAAACATCATATTCAGCGCCTGGTAGGCGTCGGGGTTAAACTCGGCGCTGTCAGCCAGATCGAGGGCTGCCAGGGTCTCATCCTGCTGCGACAGCGCCGGTGCTGCCGGCAGTGCGGCGAGAAGCAGAAGCCAGAGAAGGGAAAGGGGCGATCGTGTCATGAATTCGCATCCCGGAAATGGGCGAGAAAATCACGCTGCAGCCAGGACTCCGGCACGTCGCGCCACTGGAAATCCTTCTGGCGCAGCACGGTAACCCAGTGCGCATTAACCCCATCAATAATTACTGCTTCCGTCGAGCGGATGCCGCCCAGTACGGGCGCATAGCGGCGATAGAAGGTGGTTTTCAGCAGGTTGCCGTTAACGGCATAGAACTCCGCTTTGCGGCTCTTAAAGTCGGTTTTATCGACCCATAAATCCATCGATGGATAGGCCGCATCTCTGTTTTGTGCCTCCAGATGCAGGTGGTAGCAGTCGCGCATCTGCCGCTCGCCATCCTGAATGCGCTCTTCTCCCACCAGCTTTGCCTGGTAATCCGCCGCCCAGTTTGCGGTAACGACATCGCCGTTGGAGGCTTGCCCCATCAGCCGCTGCTGCGGCGAAATCGGCACGCTGGCCTGGCTTGTGGGATCGTAAAGCCACAAATCGCGGCCGCTTTTCAGCGTCAGTTTACCGGCATCGCGCTGCGGGCTGATAAAGCGCAGCAGGCTGCGAAACTGGCCGCCGTCCGGCGCAACCCGGGAGTAGAGCATCAGTTCACTGGTTTCATGCTGCTTGCCATTTTTGTAACTGATAAGCGTGGTTACCAGGCTGAAGGAGCGATCCGGGTTACGTACCTCATCGCTTTTTTTCAGGATCTGCTGGGCGCTCAGCGTCGCGTACGCTGGTGCGGCGCTGATCAACAGGATGGTCAGCCACGCTGATGTCAGGCTCTTTTTCCGTAATGACATGAATTCCTCCTTTTTATTCAGGGTGTTGCATCAGATATGGCGTAGCGCTTCAACAATCGACACCCGCGAGGCGCGTCGTGCAGGCCACCAGGAAGAGAGCACGGTCACCAGCAGCAGGGTGCCCGTGACGCTGGCCAGCATGCGCCACTCTCCCCAGATACTGATGCGGATCGGCAGCGGCGAGGTAACCCCCGGCGGCTGCCATGTCATCCCGGAGCGGTTAATAAGCCAGGCCAGCGCCAGCGCGATAAGCACGCCAGAAACTGCGCCAATCGCGCCCAGCAGCGCGCCTTCGCTCAGGAACAGGCGCTGGATATCGCCACGTTTTAGCCCCACCGCGCGCAGGGTGCCGATCTCCATCGTGCGCTCCATTACCGCCATATTCATGGTGTTGCCGACGGTGAAGAGCGCAATGCAGAGGATCAGCGCCAGCAGGAACGAGAAGATCTTGCCGAACATCGCCAGCACCTGGTTGTAGAGCGGCTGTAATTGCGTGAAGTCATACACCGCCAGCGGTTCGCCGGAGAGTTTATTGGCGAAGATCTGCCGCAGGCGCGCCCGTGCGGCCTCCATCTCTTTGGTGCTGTGCAACTGGAGCAGGATTGCCGTCACGCCGGGCGTCTCCTGGCCGAAAAGCAGTTGCTGCGCCTGGCGCAGATGCAGGCTGACCACGGTGTCATCCAGCTCGCGCGCCTGCTGCGGCTGGGTGCCCAGCACGTTGACGCGGATAATATTCGGCGCACCGGCGGCGGAGGCGGCCAGTAGCTCAATATGCGATCCCGTGGCCGGTGGACGCGTATCGCGGGCGCTTTGCGACAGCGCCAGCAGATCGTCAGGTAGTGCGCTGGCATTGTTCTCTCTCGACGGCGGCGGCGCGCAGGGCTGATCTTTTACAAAATCACACAGCAGCAGCAGGCGGGCCAGCCCGCGGCCAATCAGCGCAGCCTCCGGTTGGGTACCGGTCAGCGGTTTGCGGACGATAAGGTCTGCGCCTATCTGATATTCATCCCACTTATCCAGTTGCGCCTGTCCGACGGCCTCTGTGCCATAGATCAACACCGGACGCGAGGTGCCAACCGCATAGTGGCCTGCGAGCCCGATCAGTGATAGGACCGGCGTGGTAACAGCGATCATCTTTTTCAGCACCGGATCGCGGATGAGGATATCGACGATCTGTTGATAGTTATGAATGCTGTAAAGCGCAGGGTTGCTGGTGCCGTGCAGAAGATAGTCCCGCTGCTGGATCTGCAGATGGCCTTTATCGCGCACGAAGGTGGTTTGCAGGCTGTACTCAATCGACTGGTTATAGCCTGCGAACAGAAGAATGCCTATCGCCCCGACGATAATGGCGCAGAGGGTTGAAAAGGTACGTCGGCGGCTGCGCAGTAAGTTGCGCAGGGCATGTTTCATTAGCGTTGTGGTTTGCATTATCCCCCCTTACACCATTGCCGGGCGCGTGACGCTGCCGTCATGCACCACATAGAGATCGTCCGCGGCGGCAATCACCTGCGGATCGTGGGAGGAGAAGACCACTGTCACGGCATATTCACGCTGTAAATGGCGCAGCAGCTGCAAAATGGCGGCACCGGTTTTGCTGTCGAGGTTGGCAGTCGGTTCGTCGGCGACAATCAGCGCGGGGCGGTGGATCAGTGCCCGGGCAATGGCAACGCGCTGGCGCTGCCCCCCGGAGAGCTGATTCGGCAGCGAGTCGGCCTTATGCGCCAGACCGACATTGTCGAGCATCTCATCGATGCGCTGCTGGCGATATGCCGGGTTTTTATGCTGAATCAGCAGCGGAACTTCAATGTTCTCGCGCACGGTCAGCACCGGGATAAGGTTGAAGTTCTGGAAGATAAAACCGAGGTGGCGGGCGCGAAAGTCGCTGCACTGGTCATCATCCAGCTCCGCCATCGGCTGGCCGGCAATTGCCAGATAACCACTGTCGGGCCGATCGATGCCGCCGATTAAATTAAGTAGCGTTGTTTTGCCACTGCCGGATTGCCCGGACAGGACGGTAAAGCGGTTTGCTGCAATGTTGAGCGTGACGTCTTTAAGGGCATCTACCCACACCTGGCCCAGTAAATATTTCTTACTGATGCCCTCCATTTCTACGGCCCACATGGTTCTCTTTTCCTTAGAGTAAATTCCTCTCAGGAGCGGATTTTAAAGCATGGCGATGAGCAATGGATGGGGAGGATTGGTACTGGTGTACTGGAAAGGTCTGTTTTCAGATTTTTATTCAGCGGCGTTCGGGCATAAAAAAGCCGACTCGAGGTCGGCTTTTCAGGCGTTAAATTAGAAGTTGTAGCCAACCACCAGGTAGCCACCCCAGCCGGTAGTGCGGGCGCTGAAATCGCCCGCGCCGTAGTTCAGGATCGCATCATCTTTGGTCTGGCCGCCGTTGTGCCAGTAACGGGCAACGACGGAGTAGTGCCAGTGATCGTAGCTCAGTGCCAGAATGTGGCTTGAGGCGATCGAGTTGCTGGTACGCTGCTGCTGGCCATTGTTGTAGTAGCGGCGATCGCCGAGATCGGAGCCCCAGTCAAAGTTGGTGAAGCCGATATAGCTCAGCTGGCCGCCCCACAGTGGCGTGATCGGCACAAAGTATTTCACTTTGAAACGGTAGCCGTCCCACTCGTTTTCGTTTGGCGCGCCGTAGTTCTGCCACTGGTATTTCGCATAGACGTTCAGGGAGAGGCTCATCGGCAGGCCGGTGTCGATATCGGTGCCCAGACCCATGTACCAGGTGCTTTGGCGACCACCGGCGTTACGACCCATGTCGTAGATGTAGTTGTTGGCGAAGTACCACTCTTTGAACGGGCCGAAGCTCAGATCGGTGTTGGTCAACTTATCAATGGAGAAGCGCGGTTCGATCTCCATAAACAGCGGAGAGCCGTGGTTCCAGATCCCCTTCGCACCGGAGTTGCCGCCGAAGAAGACCGGCGCATCCAGGTAGCCGTAGAAGTCGAACCAATCTTTCTTGGCGAAGGCTTCATATTCCAGATAGGTATCGTTACGCGGAATAGCCCCGAAGCGGGTGTGGTAGCTGCCCACTACGTTCACGCTCTGATGCCACCAGTCGGAGACAAATTCAGGTTTGCTGGTTTCCGCTGCGCTGGCAGAGAAAGAAGCGGTAAGCGCCAGTGCGGCACCGGCTGCGAGGAGAGTTTTTTTCATCATTACGCCACTGATTAAGATCCCAGACGGGAGTGAAAGTAAGCACGCATTAAATTGCTAAATGTTTCATATTTCTGCGCGCCTATTATAAGTATCCACGCTCACAAAAATATGTGTTGTTTCACATTATTGACATATACGTAATCGATTGCGTTCACGTTTGCGTCGTTTAAACGGCGGCGATTGTACTGACATTTATTGATAATGCCAATTGATGAATATCAACGTTGCAGAGTGGCTAAAAAAACGGAGCCGCGAAAGGGCGGGCGAGAGGCTCGCCCGCAGAAGAGAGGTTACTGCGCGTTAACCGGCTGGATATCGTGAACGCGCACAAAGCCGAGTTGCTCGGGCGTGATGCCATTAAGCTGCAGCGGAATGTCGACATCGCTCGGTGCCAGCGTGCTGGCCGGGGCGTTGATCAACTGATTCTGTACATTTAGTTCCTGATAGTTCTCGGTAGTGCCCTGAAGCTGACCATACTCAATGGTGCCGCTAAAGGCGGGCAGCGGATCGTTGGACTGGCCCTGAATATGCAGCACAACGCGCGTCCCGGCGGCGTTTGGCGCCATATCTTTCAGCGACATACGCAGTGTGCCGATCTGGCTCTTCAGCAGCGCAGGCGTATTGGCGCCGGGCAGCAGATAGGCGCCGCTGCCTGATTTGGCGTTAAGGCTGTTTTGCTGTGTGATTTTGACCGTCTCCTGGTTCAGCTTGCTCATCTCTTTATTGAGCGTGCTGACGCTTTGGTGGAGCTGGCGGACTTCGCTTTGCGGAGCGCAGGCGCTGAGGGTAAAAAGGCTTCCCAGCAACAGTGTTCTTAGGTAACGTCTTGTCATTGCGTCTGTTTCCTTGAAGGGGAGGATCGCTGTAATGGTAGATCGCAACCGCGGCCTTGCCATCGATCCATTGTCTCAAAAAGGGTCTGCCTTTGTTGTCATGCCACTTCAGGTTAAAATAGATTTCAGTTAACTCTCA
Organism: Kosakonia sp. S57; assembly: GCF_016516575.1. Classification (NCBI taxonomy): domain Bacteria; kingdom Pseudomonadati; phylum Pseudomonadota; class Gammaproteobacteria; order Enterobacterales; family Enterobacteriaceae; genus Kosakonia; species Kosakonia sp. S57. The sequence continues at coordinate 45,250 of NZ_JACVUL010000028.1, forward strand.
CGTCAGGACCCCGTATGCATTGCCCATTCTGTTTCGCCGTGGACACCAAAGTCATCGATTCTCGCCTGGTGGGAGAAGGTTCATCCGTTCGCCGCCGTCGGCAGTGTCTGGTTTGCAATGAGCGTTTCACCACCTTTGAAGTGGCAGAGCTTGTGATGCCGCGCGTAGTAAAAAGCAATGATGTGCGTGAACCCTTTAATGAAGAGAAGCTGCGCAGCGGCATGTTGAAAGCGCTGGAGAAGCGTCCGGTAAGCGCCGATGACGTAGAAATGGCGTTAAACCATATTAAATCGCAACTTCGCGCAACCGGCGAACGCGAAGTGCCGAGTAAGATGATCGGCAATCTGGTGATGGAGCAGCTGAAAAAGCTCGATAAAGTGGCCTATGTGCGCTTTGCCTCCGTCTACCGCAGTTTCGAGGATATCCGCGAATTTGGCGAAGAGATCGCCCGTCTACAGGATTGATCATGCAGGATGAAATCTACATGGCGCGCGCGCTGAAACTGGCGCAGCGCGGCCGCTTTACCACCCATCCGAATCCGCGCGTCGGCTGCGTGATTGTTAACGATGGCGAGATTGTCGGTGAAGGGTTTCACTACCGCGCCGGTGAGCCGCACGCGGAAGTACATGCCCTGCGTATGGCGGGCGACCGTGCGCGCGGCGGTACCGCATATGTGACGCTGGAACCCTGCAGCCACCACGGGCGTACGCCGCCCTGCTGCGATGCGCTGATTGCCGCCGGGGTAGCGCGGGTCGTTGCCGCCATGCAGGATCCCAATCCGCAGGTTGCCGGGCGTGGGCTTTATCGTCTCCAGCAGGCCGGGATTGAGGTGAGTCACGGCCTGATGATGAGCGAGGCCGAAGCGCTGAATAAAGGCTTTCTCAAACGTATGCGCACCGGTTTTCCCTATCTTCAGCTTAAGCTCGGCGCGTCGCTCGATGGGCGCACGGCAATGGCGAGCGGCGAAAGCCAGTGGATCACCTCTGCGCAGGCGCGACGCGACGTGCAGCAGCTGCGCGCGCAGAGCCATGCCATTCTCAGCAGCAGCGCCACGGTGCTGGCAGATGATCCGTCGCTGACCGTGCGCTGGAACGAATTAAACAGCGATACCCAGGCGTGCTATCCCGAAGCGGATCTGCGCCAGCCGCTGCGCATCATTATTGATAGCCAGAACCGCGTGACGCCGCAGCATAACGTCGTCAGCCAGCCGGGGGAGACCTGGTTTGCGCGCACCAAAGCCGATACGCGCGCGTGGCCTGAGAGCGTGCGCGAAATCATCGTGCCGGAACATAACGGCCATGCCGATCTGGTGATGCTGATGATGATGCTCGGTAAACAGCAGATTAACAGCGTCTGGGTCGAGGCGGGCGCAGAGCTTGCTGGCGCGCTGCTGAACGCGGGTCTGGTTGATGAGCTGGTGGTCTATCTTGCGCCTAAACTGTTAGGCAGCGATGCGCGCGGGCTCTGCCAGTTACCAGGATTAACGGCGCTTGCCGATGCGCCGCGCTTTAATTTCAGTGAGATACGGCAGGTTGGCCCTGATGTTTGCCTGCACCTCACCAACGCGTGAAGCCTGCTGTAAAAGGGAAGCAGCGCGTTAAATAGTATGCTAAAATCCGCCCCCCTGCGGGGTCCGAACTGAACCTGTGAAGGAAGTGTATGAACATTATTGAAGCCAACGTTGCTGCTCCGGACGCTCGCGTCGCCATCACCATTGCGCGTTTCAACAACTTTATCAATGACAGTCTGCTGGAAGGCGCGATCGATGCCCTGAAACGTATTGGTCAGGTGCAGGACGATAACATCACCGTCGTGTGGGTTCCGGGTGCTTACGAGCTGCCGCTGGCGGCAGGCGAGCTGGCGAAAACCGGCAAATATGATGCCGTGATTGCGCTCGGCACCGTGATTCGCGGCGGTACTGCGCACTTTGAGTATGTGGCAGGCGGCGCAAGCAACGGCCTGGCGCATGTCGCGCAGGAGAGCGCCATTCCGGTCGCATTCGGCGTGCTCACCACAGAAAGTATTGAACAGGCCATCGAACGCGCTGGCACCAAAGCCGGTAATAAAGGTGCGGAAGCCGCACTGACCGCGCTTGAAATGATTAATGTATTGAAAGCCATCAAGGCTTGAATTTTGTAAGGGGAATTACGTGAAACCTGCTGCTCGTCGCCGCGCCCGTGAGTGTGCCGTTCAGGCGCTTTACTCCTGGCAGTTGTCCCAGAACGACATCACTGATGTTGAATACCAGTTCCTGGCGGAACAGGACGTAAAAGATGTTGACGTCGTGTACTTCCGTGAACTGTTGAACGGGGTGGCGACTAATAGCGCATATCTCGATGGCCTGATGAAGCCATACCTCTCCCGTCTGCTCGAAGAGCTGGGTCAGGTTGAGAAAGCGGTATTGCGTATCGCGCTGTTCGAACTCTCAAAACGTGATGATGTGCCCTATAAAGTGGCGATCAACGAAGCTATCGAACTGGCTAAAACCTTTGGCGCTGAAGACAGCCATAAGTTTGTGAACGGCGTGCTGGATAAAGCCGCACCTGCGATCCGTCCCCACAAGAAGTGATCCGCAAGCCGGTGACGGGCGATGCTTTCAGCGCGCCGGTCCCGGCTTTTTCTTTTTTCTACAGAGGAATAACGTATGGCATGCGGTGAATTCTCCCTGATTGCCCGTTATTTTGACCGCGTACGAACTTCACGTCGCGACGTCGAAACCGGTATCGGTGACGATTGTGCGCTGCTCAATGTCCCCGAAAAACAGACCCTGGCGATCAGCGTCGACACGCTGGTGGCGGGTAACCATTTTCTTCCCGATATCGATCCTGCCGATCTGGCCTGGAAAGCAATGGCCTCCAATCTTAGCGATCTGGCAGCGATGGGAGCCGATCCTGCCTGGTTGACGCTGGCGTTAACGCTCCCGGAAGCGGACGAAGCGTGGCTGCAGGCTTTCAGCGACAGTCTGTTTGAGCAAATCAGCTATTACGATATGCAGCTTATCGGCGGTGATACCACCCGCGGGCCGCTGTCGATGACCATTGGTATTCATGGTTACGTGCCGGCAGGCCGCGCGATGAAGCGCTCCGGCGCGAAGCCGGGCGACTGGATCTATGTCACCGGTACGCCGGGCGACAGCGCTGCCGGGCTGGCGATTTTGCAAAACCGTTTAACCGTCAGCGACAGCGATGATGCGGCTTATCTTATGAAGCGCCATCTGCGCCCGACGGCGCGCGTGCTGCAGGGCCAGGCGCTGCGTAACCTCGCAAGCTCGGCCATCGATCTCTCTGACGGGCTTATCTCCGATCTCGGGCATATCCTGAAAGCGAGCGGGTTTGGCGCGCGGATCGATCTTGATGCGATCCCGTTATCGGATGCCATGCGTCGGCACGTCGAGCCGGATCAGGCGCTGCGCTGGGCGTTGTCCGGCGGAGAGGATTATGAACTCTGCTTTACCGTACCTGAGCTGAATCGCGGCGCACTGGATGTGGCGATTGGGCAGCTGGGCGCACCGTTTACCTGCATTGGGCAGATGGGCGCGGACGGGGAGGGGCTCTACTTCACTCGCGAGGGAAAAGCCGTGACCCTCGACTGGAAAGGATATGACCATTTTGCAGCGCACTAAAGATAAAGATATCGCGAAAAGCCGTCTCACTATGCGTAACCCCTGGCACCTGCTGGCGACCGGGTTTGGTAGCGGTTTAATCCCGTTTATGCCTGGTACCATGGGCTCGATTGCGGCGATCCCTTTTTGGTGGCTGATGACCTTCCTGCCCTGGCAGCTCTATTCGCTGCTGGTGATGCTAGGGATCTCGCTGGGTGTTTATCTCTGCCATCAGACGGCAAAAGATATGGGCGTGCACGATCACGGCAGTATCGTCTGGGATGAGTTTATCGGGATGTGGATCACCCTGATGGCGCTGCCCACTAATGACTGGCAGTGGGTCGCCGTTGGGTTTGTGCTGTTTCGCATTTTTGATATCTGGAAACCGTGGCCGATCCGCTGGTTCGATCGCAACGTGCATGGCGGCATGGGGATTATGGTCGACGATATCGTCGCCGGGATTGTCGCCGCCGGGTTGCTCTATGTGATTGGTCATCATTGGCCGATTGGGCTGATTTAGCGCTATCAGGCTGCGGCGAATTGCCTGATGGCGCTGCGCTTATCAGGCCTACAACACCGTATAGGCATCTGAGCGTAGGCTGGATAAGGCGCGAGCCGCCATCCGGCAATCAGCCCGGCTGCGGCGAATTGCCTGATGGCGCTGCGCTTATCAGGCCTACGGTATCGGGTTTGCATATGGATGCGGTGGAAATGCCTGATGGCGCTTTGCTTATCAGGCCTACGACACTGAATTATCATCTGGGCGTAGGCCGGATAAGGCGCAAGCCGCCATCCGGCAACTTACCCGCACGTTACTTAAACCCCACCACCGGGTGCTGTTTGTAGGGCATCTCCAGCTCAGCAATCTGCTCCGGCTTCAGCGTTAACGCTACCGCGCCTAACAACTCTTCCAGCTGATCCCCGCGGGACGCGCCAATAATCGGTGCGGCAACGCCTGGCTTACTCAACAACCACGCCAGCGCTACCTGCGCGCGCGACGCGCCCAGCTCTTCTGCTACGCTCGCCAGACGTTCGGCGATCTGCGCATCGTTGGCATCCGTTTCGCTATACAGCGTTTTGCCAAACTCATCGGAGACCAGACGGGCGGTGGTTTCTCCCCACGGGCGAGTCAAACGTCCGCGCGCCAGCGGGCTCCACGGAATAATCGCCACGCCCTCTTTGTAGCAGAGCGGCAGCATCTCGCGCTCTTCTTCACGATAGATAAGGTTGTAGTGGTTTTGCATGGTGACAAAGCGCGCCCAGCCGTGCTGCTCCTGCAAGGCGAGCGCCTGCGCAAACTGGCTGGCGTGCATAGAAGACGCGCCGATATAGCGCGCTTTGCCCGCTTTCACCACATCGTTCAGCGCTTCCAGCGTCTCTTCAATCGGTGTGTTGTAGTCCCAGCGGTGGATTTGCAGCAGATCGACATACTCCATGCCGAGGCGTTGCAGGCTGTCATCAATGGAGCGCAGGATCTGCGCGCGGGAGAGGCCTTCTGCCAGATCGCCGACCTGATGGTAAACCTTGGTAGCGACAACCACTTCGTCGCGGCGGGCGAAATCGCGCAGCGCACGGCCGACAATCTCTTCACTGCTGCCGTCGGAGTAGCTGTTGGCGGTATCAAAGAAGTTAATCCCGCCTTCCAGCGCGCGTTGAATAATCGGGCGGCTGCTCTCTTCCGGCAGCGTCCAGGCATGCTTACCCCGGTCCGGCTCACCAAAGGTCATACAGCCAAGGCAAAGGCGGGAGACTTTGAGGTCTGTTTTCCCTAATGTGTTGTATTGCATGGTTCCACTCCTGCTGGTCACGAATTACGCTTAAGCATAGCAGGAGCGGAAAAGGGCGGAATCAGGCGAGCCAGTTTTTGATGCGCGATTCGATACCGGCGGCGTCAAGGCCAATCTCAGCGCGCGCTTCATCCTGCGTACCCTGCGGAATAAAGAAGTCCGGCAGGCCGAGGTTGAGCACCGGCACCGGTTTGCGCTTCGCCATCAGCACTTCGTTAACGCCGCTGCCGGCACCGCCCGCAATGGCGTTCTCTTCCAGCGTTACCAGCACCTCATGCTGTGAAGCCGCCTGCAGGATCAGCGCTTCATCGAGCGGTTTGGCAAAACGCATATCGATAAGCGTCGCGTTCAGCGCCTCGGCGGCTTTTGCCGCTTCCGGCAGCAAAGTACCGAAGTTGAGGATCGCCACCTTCTCGCCTTTACGTTTCACCACGCCTTTACCTATAGGCAGTTTCGCCAGCGGCTCCAGCGTCACGCCGACCGCGTTCCCGCGCGGGTAGCGCACGGCGCTCGGGCCATCAGCGTAGTGGTAGCCGGTAAAGAGCATCTGGCGGCATTCGTTCTCATCGCTTGGCGTCATCACCACCATCTCCGGGATGCAGCGCAGATAGGAGATATCAAACGCCCCCTGGTGGGTCTGGCCGTCCGCGCCAACAATCCCGGCGCGATCGATAGCAAACAGCACTGGCAGCTTCTGGATCGCCACGTCGTGGATCACCTGATCGTAGGCGCGCTGCAGGAAGGTGGAGTAGATTGCCACTACCGGTTTGTAGCCGCCGATTGCCAGCCCGGCGGCAAAGGTGACCGCGTGCTGCTCGGCAATGGCGACATCAAAATATTGCCCCGGGTATTTGCGCGAGAACTCAACCATGCCGGAGCCTTCACGCATCGCCGGGGTAACGGCCATTAACTTGTTATCTTTAGCCGCGGTTTCACACAGCCAGTCGCCGAAGATTTTCGAATAGCTCGGCATACCGCCGCTGCTCTTCGGCAGGGTGCCGCTGGTCGGATCGAACTTCGGCACCGCGTGGAAAGTGATGGGATCTTTCTCGGCCGGCTCATAGCCGCGCCCTTTTTTGGTCATGATATGCAGGAACTGCGGGCCTTTCAGATCGCGCATATTACGCAGCGTTTGCACCAGGCCCAGCACATCGTGACCGTCCACCGGGCCGATATAGTTAAAGCCCAGCTCTTCAAACAGCGTGCCCGGCACGACCATGCCTTTGATATGTTCTTCGGTGCGTTTCAGCAGTTCTTTGATCGGCGGCACGCCGGAGAGCACTTTTTTCCCGCCTTCGCGCAGGGTGGAGTAGAGCTTACCGGAGAGCAGCTTTGCCAGATGATTATTCAGCGCGCCAACATTCTCGGAGATCGACATCTCGTTGTCGTTGAGAACCACCAGCATATCGGGGCGAATATCCCCGGCGTGGTTCATTGCTTCAAACGCCATACCCGCGGTGATGGCGCCATCGCCAATCACGCAGACGGTACGACGCTGCTTATTCTCTTTCGCTGCCGCCACGGCCACGCCGATCCCGGCGCTGATGGAGGTAGAGGAGTGACCGACGCTCAGCACGTCATATTCACTCTCGCCGCGCCACGGGAAGGGGTGCAGGCCGTTTTTCTGCCGGATGGTGCCGATTTTGTCGCGGCGGCCGGTGAGGATTTTGTGCGGATAGGCCTGGTGGCCGACGTCCCAGATTAACTGATCGAAGGGCGTGTTATAGACGTAATGCAGCGCCACGGTCAGTTCAACCGTGCCAAGCCCGGAGGCGAAGTGTCCACTGGAGCGGCTTACGCTGTCGAGGAGGTAGCGACGCAGCTCGTCGCACAGTTTCGGCAAACTCTCTTTCGGCAGCAGGCGCAACTCTTGCGTGGTATCAACCAGCGCCAGCGTCGGGTATTTGGCTGTATCAAAACTCATCAGAGACTCGGACTCATCGTGTTATATCGTTATTTATCACGCTGGATTATGTAATTCGCCAGTGCTTCCAGTGCCGTCGTATCCAGCGATTGCGCCGACAGCAGGCTCAGGGCCTGGCGGGCATCGTCAATCAGATCGCGGGCTTTCGTGCGGGCTTGCTCAAGGCCCAGTAGTGCGGGGTAGGTGCTTTTACCCAGTTGCTGGTCAGCACCCTGGCGTTTGCCAAGGGTCGCAGTATCGCCGACCACATCGAGGATGTCATCCTGAACCTGAAACGCCAGGCCGACACACTGCGCGTAGCGTTCGAGCAGCGGCAGCGCGTCGCGACCGCGTTGCCCGGCGCTCAGCGCGCCCATTTTTACCGCCGCGCAGATAAGCGCCCCGGTTTTATGACGGTGGATCTGCTCCAGCCCTTCCAGAGAAACCTGCTCATTCTCTGCCGCCAGATCCAGCGCCTGCCCGCCGCACATCCCGGCAACGCCGCTGGCGTTTGCGAGGGTGGCGACCATCGCCAGGCGATCTTCTGCGGCGACATCCGTCATCGGCGCTTCCGTCAGGATCGAGAAGGCCAGCGTCTGCAAGGCATCGCCCGCGAGAATGGCATTGGCTTCGCCAAATTTAATATGGCAGGTGGGCAGACCGCGACGCAGATCGTCGTCGTCCATCGCCGGCAGATCGTCATGCATTAATGAGTAAGCATGAATGCACTCCACCGCCGCGGCGGGCGCGTCCAGCGTTTGCTGGCTGACGCCGAACATGCGGCCGGTGGCATAAACCAAAAAGGGGCGCAGGCGCTTACCGCCTAAGAGTGCGCCATACTGCATCGCCTCAACCAGCGGAGTGTTCTGAAAGGGCAGGGGATCGATGAAACGGCGCAGCGCGTCGTTGGCCTGTTCAACGCAGGCCTGCAGTTGTTGATTGAAATCCATCTATTCAGCATCCGGAGCGAAAGGGGTTAACGGCGCCTCTTCGGTATCGGAGAGCAGGATCTGTACGCGCTGTTCCGCCTGCTGAAGCTTAACCTGTCCCTGGCGGGCCAGCTGGACGCCGCGTTCGAATTCGTTCAGGGCATCTTCAAGCGGAAGTTCGCCGCTTTCAAGACGAGTGACAATCTGTTCCAGTTCGCTCAGTGCGGTTTCGAAACTGGCGGGTGCGTCGTTTTTCTTTGGCATAGTGAATGTCTGACTCTTCTATTATTCCGACTACGTTATGGTAGCGAAGTCGGGGCACATAGCAAATAACGCTCAGTGGTAATGCGTTGCACATGATCTTCGCGATGGTGGTATACTTCCGCGCCTGGATGCAGCCGCGGGTAAGGGCTGCTGTAAATTTTCCTCTACAGGCCTTTGCAGGCTTGCCAACGAACCATTGCCGCCATGAAGTTTATCATTAAATTGTTCCCGGAAATCACCATCAAAAGCCAATCTGTGCGTTTGCGCTTTATTAAAATTCTGACCGGGAACATTCGTAACGTTCTGAAGCACTACGATGAGGCGCTCGCCGTTGTGCGCCACTGGGACCATATTGAAGTGCGCGCCAAAGACGAGAACCAACGTCTGGCCATCCGCGATGCGCTGACCCGCGTGCCGGGCATTCACCATGTGCTGGAAGTAGAGGATGTTCCTTTTACCTCTCTGCATGACATTTTTGAGAAAGCGCTGGCGCAGTATCGCGATGCGATTGAAGGCAAAACTTTCTGCGTGCGGGTAAAACGCCGCGGGCAACATGAGTTTAGCTCGATCGAAGCAGAACGCTACATCGGCGGCGGCCTTAATCAACACGTTGCGTCGGCAAAGGTTAAATTGACCCACCCGGATGTGACCGTGCATCTGGAGATTGAAGACGATCGCCTGCTGCTGGTGAAGGGCCGTTATGAAGGTATTGGTGGCTTCCCGATCGGCACGCAGGAAGATGTGCTGTCGCTCATCTCCGGCGGGTTCGACTCTGGCGTCTCCAGCTATATGCTGATGCGTCGCGGCTGCCGCGTACACTACTGCTTCTTTAACCTTGGCGGCGCGGCGCATGAAATCGGCGTACGTCAGGTGGCGCACTATTTGTGGAACCGCTTCGGCAGTTCTCATCGCGTGCGCTTTGTGGCGATCAACTTTGAGCCGGTGGTGGGCGAGATCCTCGAGAAAGTCGACGACGGCCAGATGGGCGTGGTGCTGAAACGCATGATGGTTCGTGCAGCCTCTCAGGTTGCCGAGCGCTACGGCGTGCAGGCGCTGGTCACCGGCGAAGCGCTGGGCCAGGTCTCCAGCCAGACGCTGACCAACCTGCGTTTGATTGATAACGTCTCCGATACGCTGATCCTGCGCCCGCTGATCTCTCACGATAAAGAGCACATCATCGATCTGGCGCGCAAAATCGGCACCGAAGATTTTGCCCGCACCATGCCGGAGTATTGCGGCGTGATCTCCAAAAAGCCGACGGTAAAAGCGGTTAAAGGCAAGATTGAAGCGGAAGAGGCGAACTTCGATTTCTCGATCCTTGAGAAAGTGGTCGCGGAAGCGAGCAATATCGATATTCGCGAAATCGCGCAGCAGACCTCGGAAGAGGTGGTGGAAGTCGAAACGGTAACCGGCTTCGGTGAGAATGACGCGATCCTCGATATCCGTTCCATCGACGAGCAGGATGATAAGCCGCTGCAGCTGGAAGGCGTGGATGTGGTGTCGCTGCCGTTCTACAAGCTGAGCACCAAGTTTGGCGATCTCGATCAGAGCAAAACCTGGCTATTGTGGTGTGAGCGCGGCGTGATGAGCCGCCTGCAGGCGCTCTATCTGCGTGAGCAGGGCTTTACCAATGTTAAGGTTTATCGCCCGTAGTTTTGCGTTGTGCCATGGATAGCACCGTGGATTGTGCCGGATGGCGGCTTCGCCTTATCCGGCCTACGCGGTGCAGCATGCCAACAATCGCATTCAAACAGACCGCACCTACCCGTAGGCCGGATAAGCGCCAGCGCCATCCGGCAGACAAACCGCACATACCCGTAGGCCGGATAAGCGCCAGCGCCATCCGGCACACAAACCGCACATACCCGTAGGCCGGATAAGCGTCAGCGCCATCCGGCATTCAGCGCCAAAGCTTACGCTTCGTAGTAGTTATAAATCCCCGCCGCCATCACCAGCTGTGACGCCACGTCGTGGGCTTTTTCGCGCCCGACCAGCAGATCGATAATCTTCAGACCAAAATCAATCGCCGTGCCCGGCCCCTGGCTGGTTAACAGATTGACGCGCGGATCCCATACCACGCGCTTATCCTGCCACTGCGCCTCCGGGATCGTCTCCTTAAGCCCAGGGAAACCGGTCATATTGCCGCTCGGGAAGATCTCATGGGGCACCAGCACGGTGCCGGCGGCGGCACAAATCGCCGCAACGATGCGACCGGAGAGGTGAAACTGGCGCACGGTCTCCACCAGCAGCGGGTTATCGCGCATACACTCCGCGCCCTTCAGCCCGCCTGGCAGCACGATAACGTCGTAATCCCCATCTGCCACCTCAACCAGCGGCGCGTCGGCCAGCAGCTTTACGCCGCGCGAGCAGGTGATGACCCGCTCGCCGTCGCTGGCCACGCTGGTGGTGGTCACTGCGATCCCGCCGCGCACCAGCAGATCGATAGTGGTGACCGCCTCCATCTCTTCACTACCAGGGGCGAGACATATCAGAGCTGATGCGCTCATATTCACTCTCCTTACGTTTAATCAGGTCGAACAGCCGGGCATTCTCAGGCACCGCGATGCCGTGCGCGCGGGCGCGTCTGAGCAGATAGCCGGTAATGTAATCGCACTCGGTATGGCGCATCGCGCGCACATCCTGCAGCATCGATGAGATATTCTCCGCCGTGCTCTCAATCACCTGGTGAACATAGGCGATGAGTTCATCGGCGGAGATATGGTGACCTTCGCGCTCGATCACCGCCGCCACTTCGCGGGCGATTTTCTCTATTTCTTTCGGCACATCGCGCAGATCGCCATTTTTGCAGTCGCGCAGCGCCGTCAGCGGGTTGATGACGCAGTTCACCGCCAGCTTGCGCCACAGTGCAGGGCGAATGGTGTTGTGCCAGGCGACATCCGGCAGCGCCATTTGCAGCGTGTCGGCCAGGTAGCTGAACTCGCCATCCTGCGCGCGCGCCGGGCCAATATGGGTGATGCCGCTGGCGACGTGAATAATCACATTGCCATCGCGGCGCGCAGCATGGGTGGTGGTGCCCATCAGCAGCGGATTGGGCAGGGATTTCAGCTCTTCAACGGTGCCCATGCCGTTATGCAGCAGCAGCACCGGCGTGGCGGGCGAGAGCGAGGCAACCAGCCCTTTTACCGCATCGGAGACCTGCCAGGCTTTAAGTGTGACCAGCAGCAGATCGCTGCGGGCCAGGAAATCGGGGTCGTTAGCCGTCAGGGACTCGTTAAAAATCGTGCCGTCTTCTTCAACCAGGTTCACACTGCAATAAGGTTGCGGGATACGTAACCAGCCCTGTACCTCATGTCCCTGCTTGCACAGTGCCGTTAACCACAGTTGCCCTAAGGCGCCGCATCCCAGTACGGTAATTCTCATTATTCCTCCTCACCTGCAACTGCGCCAGGTGTTACAGCGATAAGTATAGCGCTGTCAGCTAAGCTTCCAGTATTCAAGATTGTGTTAATACACAGTGCGGGTATTATGCATCGCTGAAATTACAGAGGGAGAGAAAAGATGCCATCTTTCGATATTGTTTCCGAAATTGATCTGCGCGAAGTGCAAAACGGCGTTGAGAATGCGACCCGTGAACTGGCCACGCGTTTCGACTTTCGCAACATTGAAGCGACGTTTGAATTAAACGAAACCAACAAAACCATCAAGGTGCTGAGCGAGTCTGACTTCCAGGTCAACCAACTGCTCGATATCCTGCGCGCCAAGCTGTTAAAGCGCGGCATTGAAGGTACCTCGCTGGAAGTGCCGGAAGAGTTTGTTCATAGCGGTAAAACCTGGTTTGTTGAAGCCAAGCTCAAGCAGGGGATTGACGCCGCCACGGCGAAGAAGATCATCAAGCTGATTAAAGAGAGCAAACTGAAGGTGCAGGCGCAGATTCAGGGTGAAGAGATCCGCGTGACCGGTAAAGCCCGTGACGACCTGCAGGCCGCCATGGCGCTGGTGCGCGGCGGTAACTTAGGCCAGCCGTTCCAGTTTAAGAACTTCCGCGATTAATCGCGTGCCCTCTCCCGTGCGGGGGAGGGCGCTTCATCTTTAACCCGCAACCGCCTGTTCCACTTCAAAACGATTGGTCACCTTGCTGTCTATCTTCACATAGACGCTGCGCTCCTCCGGCACCACCATCGCTTCGCTTACCCCGTCCATTGCCAGCAGCCGCTGCTGCAACGCATTATCCACCGCAACCTCCTCCGGGATCGCGATACGCAAACTGCTGACATAAGGTGGCTCCTGCATGGTGCTGGCGACTAATAGCCAGACTACCGCCAGCAGCGCACCGGCGAGGAAGACCGTCTGGGAGTCGAAAAAGCCATCAACCCAACCGCCGAGCGAGCCGCCAATCGCCACGCCAAGGAACTGGCTGGTGGAGTAGATGCCCATCGCCGTGCCTTTATAGCCCGCGGGCGCTTCTTTACTGATAAGCGACGGCAGCAGCGCTTCCATCAGGTTAAAGGCGAGGAAGAAGATCTGCACGCCAATCACAATCTCCCAGAAGTGCGGGCCCGCGCCCCACAGCACAATTTCCGCGATCACCAGCAGAGCGACGCAGAGCAGGAAGACCCGCTTCATTTTGCGCTTCACTTCGGCATAGATAATGAACGGCACAACGGAGACAAACGACACCAGCATGGTGACGAGATAGATTTTCCAGTGCTGCGCCGCAGCAAACCCGGCAGCTTCCAGCTGGCCCGGCAGGGCGACAAAGGTCGACATCAGCAGTATATGCAGGCACATAATGCCGAAGTTAAGTTTAAGCAGCTTCGGGTTTGCCATGACCAGGCTAAAACAGCCTTTTACCATCCCCGATTCACGGTTGCGCACGTGCTGGGTGCTGTTTGGTACCACCCACAGCGTCAGCGCAATGCCAAGCGTGGCAAGACCGGCAATCATCCAGAAGAGTGCATGCAGACCCAGTTTATGGGTGATGATTGGGCCGAGCACCATGGCGATGGCGAAGGTGACGCCAAAACTGACGCCGATAAAGGCCATCGCTTTGGTGCGGTTCTGCTCACGGGTCAAATCGGAGAGCAGCGCCATGACAGCGGCGGCAATCGCGCCGGAGCCTTGCAGCGCACGGCCGAGAATAATGCCCCAGATAGAGTGGGAGAGGGCGGCAATCACGCTGCCGGCGACAAAAATCACCAGCCCGCCGACGATCAGCGGCTTGCGGCCGATGCGATCCGAGAGCAGGCCGAAGGGAATTTGAAAGATGGCCTGAGCGAGGCCGTAAATACCGATTGCCAGACCGATTAATGCTTCGCTGGCGCCCTGCAGCGCCATACCGTACGTGGTCAGAACGGGCAGGACCATAAACATGCCGAGCATGCGCAGGGAGAATACAGTCCCTAAACCCCAGGTGGCGCGCAACTCGCCTGGCGTCATCTTGTAATCGTTCATTACCACCTCATGTTGAAAACCGGACATAGTGTAGTGCGGGGGCAGGGCGGGGTAAACACCAGCTTAATTAACAAATATTACCTGCGTGGATGGGATGGCAGGCATAAAAAAAGGGTGCCGAGGCACCCTTTATATGACGGTCTGGATCACCAGACGTAAGTCAGCAGGCTATGTGAATCCGGCACCATAAAGTCCACGGACATCATCACGCTGAGCGAAGTAATGGCGACAATCGAGAAGACGAACAATTTGCGCGCCCACACTTTGTCATCCGCCACTTTATACCCGCGCAGCGCCATGCCCAGCCACCAGAGGCTCACCGCGGCAGCAACCACCAGGTATTTATAACCTGCATAGCCGCCCAGCGAGAGCATCAGAGTGGCAACAGCAAACGCCACGATATAGAGCGTGATGTGGTTTTTCGCTACGGAGATGCCTTTCACCACCGGCAGAACCGGGATGTTCGCTGCCTGATAATCCTTAAAGCGGAAAATCGCGATGGCATACGAGTGGGGCATCTGCCACAGGCTGAAAATCGCCAGCAGGATCGCCGCGCCGCTGTCAAACTCGTTGGTCACGGCGCAGTAGCCAATCACCGGCGGCGCTGCGCCGGAGAGAGAGCCAATCAGCGTACCGTAGACGGAGTGGCGTTTCATATAGAGGCTATACACCCCGACATAAACCACAAACCCCATCACCCCGAGCCAGCAGGCCAGCGGATTAGCGCCGAACCACAGCAGCATAAAGCCAGCAATACCCAACAAGGCGGCGTACACCAGCGAGACTTTTGGCGAGATCAGCCCTCTGACCAGCACCCTGTTTTTCGTCCGCTCCATCTTTTTATCGATGTCACGGTCGATGTAGTTGTTAAAAACACAACCAGAGGCGACCACCAACGACACGCCGATCAGCGTGTAGAGGAACAGGGGGTAATCAATCTGGCCTTTAGAGGCCAGCAGGAACCCCCCAATCACGGAGATCAAATTGCCAAAAATAATGCCCGGTTTCGTTACTTGCAGGTATTGCTTGAACATACTCGCCGCTCTTAGTGAACCATCATGTTGTAGTTCAGGTTCCACATAATCCAGATGGAGCCCACTACCAGGATAGCGATGATAATCACGGTAAAGACAAAGGCGGTCAGGTTCCAGCGCTCCTCAGAAGAGGTGTTCATGTGCAGGAAGCAGACCAGATGAACCAAAATCTGTACCACTGCGGTGACCAGTACGGTCCCCAGAATTGCGGCGTGTGACGCGGTACCGCTCATCACCATCCAGAACGGAATGACCGTCAGGATGACTGACAGGATAAAACCTGTCATGTAGGTTTTTACGCTACCGTGGGATGCGCCGCTGTGATCGGTTGAATGACTCATTACATCGCCCCCATCAGATAAACAACAGAGAACACACAGATCCATACCACATCAAGGAAGTGCCAGAAGAGGCTCAGGCACATGATGCGGGTACGGTTTGTGCTGGTCAGGCCGCGACGGGAAACCTGGAACATCAGAACCGCCATCCAGATCAGGCCAGAAGTAACGTGCAGACCGTGGGTACCAACCAGCGCAAAGAACGCTGACAGGAAGCCGCTACGATCCGGACCCATACCTTCTGCAATCAGATGATGGAACTCATAGATCTCCATGCCGATAAAGCCCGCACCAAACAGGAAGGTCAGCGCAAGCCAGGAGATAACCTGGCTCTTGTTGCCCTTGTGCATGGCGATCGCCGCCATGCCGTAGGTGATGGAGCTGAACAGCAGCAGGAATGTCTCTACCAGAACGAACGGCAGTTCAAAAATGTCCTTGCCGGTCGGGCCGCCCGCTGTGCCGTTCACCAGAACGGCATAGGTCGCGAACAGACAGCTGAACAGAATGCAGTCGCTCATCAGGTAGATCCAGAAACCGAATACTTTATTCGGCCCTGCATCGTGGTGCCCGTGTTCGTGCGCATGGGCGTGCGCGTTGGTCAAAGTATCAGTTGCCATTTGTCAGCCCTGCTTTGTTGATCTCATCGAAATGCTGTTTTTCCAGTTTCTCGATTTCTGCAACCGGTACGTAGTAGTCCACGTCTTCGTCGAAGCTTTTCACAATCCAGCTGATGATGATGCCTGCGAAGCTGGCAATTGCCATCCACCAGATGTGCCAGATCATGGCAAAACCGAATACCGTTGCGAACGCGGCAATAACAATCCCGGCGCCGCTGTTTTTCGGCATATGAATCTCTTCATAGTGGGCAGGTTGCTTGTACGCCTCGCCTTTCTCTTTCATCTCCCAGAAAGCATCACGTTCGTGAATTTCCGGAACAACGGCAAAGTTATAGAACGGCGGAGGAGAGGAGGTTGCCCACTCCAGCGTACGGCCACCCCACGGGTCACCGGTCAGGTCACGGTTCTGATCGCGGTCACGAACAGAGACGTAGATCTGAATCAGCAGACACAGGATACCCAGTGCGATCAGCGCGGCACCACAAGCTGCCACAATCAGCATGCTGTGGAACTGCGGGTCGATATGCTGGCTGAGACGACGGGTCATACCCATGAAGCCCAGTACGTACAGCGGCATAAACGCAACGAAGAAGCCGATAATCCAGAACCAGAATGCGCGTTTACCCCAGGTTTCGTTCAGGGTGTAACCAAACGCTTTCGGCCACCAGTAGGTCATACCTGCGAAGCAACCAAATACCACGCCGCCGATGATGACGTTATGGAAGTGCGCAATCAGGAACAGGCTGTTGTGCAGTACGAAGTCTGCGCCCGGAACCGCCAGCAGCACGCCGGTCATCCCACCTACGGAGAAGGTGACGATAAAGCCGATAGTCCACAGCATAGAGGAGTGGAATACGATACGGCCCTGGTACATGGTGAACAGCCAGTTGAAGATCTTCACCCCGGTCGGGATGGCGATAATCATCGTGGTAATACCGAAGAAGGCGTTTACGTTCGCGCCGGCACCCATAGTAAAGAAGTGGTGCAGCCAAACGATGAACGACAGGATGGTAATACACACGGTCGCCCACACCAACGAGGTGTAGCCAAACAGGCGTTTACGCGAGAAGGTGGCGGTAATTTCGGAGAAGACCCCGAACACCGGCAGCACCAGAATGTACACTTCCGGGTGACCCCACGCCCAAATCAGGTTGATGTACATCATCATGTTGCCGCCCATATCGTTGGTAAAGAAATGGGTGCCCAGATAACGATCCAGGGTAAGCAACGCGATAGTAACCGTCAGAATTGGGAACGAAGCGATAATCAGCACGTTCGCGCACAGAGAGGCCCAGGTGAAGACCGGCATTTTGAACATGGTCATGCCTGGCGCACGCATGCGCAGGATGGTCACGAAGAAGTTAATACCGGTCAGCGTCGTACCGATACCAGAGAGCTGGAGACTCCAGATCCAGTAATCGACCCCGACACCAGGGCTGTACTCTATTCCCGAGAGCGGCGGATAAGCCAGCCAACCTGTCTGCGCGAATTCACCGACGCCCAGAGAGATGTTAACCAGAATCACGCCCACAACCGTGAACCAGAAGCTCAGGTTGTTAAGGAACGGGAAGGCAACGTCGCGCGCGCCGATCTGCAGCGGAACCACCAGGTTCATCAGACCGATAACAAACGGCATCGCCACGAAGAAGATCATAATCACGCCGTGGGCGGTGAAGATCTGATCGTAGTGGTGAGGCGGCAGGAAGCCCGCTTCGCCCATCGACGAAATCGCTTGTTGACTACGCATCATTACGGCGTCAGCAAAGCCACGCAGCAGCATAACAACCGCTACGAGGACATACATGATGCCAAGACGTTTATGGTCAACCGAGGTCAACCACTCATTCCATAGCCATTTCCACTTACCGAAGTAAGAGATCAGGCCGACTACCGCCAGACCACCGACGGCAATCGCAGCGATCGTAATCATGATAATTGGTTCATGATACGGCACTGCATCCAGTGTAAGTTTTCCGAACATCGTTTTCCTCGGCCCCTTAGTGAGAGGTTTCCGCGTGGCTCATGTCCATGCCTTCCATACCTTCGTGTGACTTGTGCTCACCTTCCGGTTGGGTCATGTCCATGCTCTTGCCGTGGCCCATAAATTTGTTAATAACATCTTTAAACAAATCGGGTTTCACGCTGGAGAAGTATTCAACCTTGTTGTATTCGCTTGGTGCGGCAATTTTCTCGTACGTCGCCATATCAGGCACTGTAGTAGAAGACTGTTTCGCTTTGGCGACCCACTGGTCAAATGCGGCGCGGTCCGGCGTTGCAATGGCTTTAAACTTCATGCCTGAGAAGCCCGGGCCGCTGTAGCTGGCAGAGATGCCATCATACGTACCTGCTTCGTTGGCAATCAGATGCAGTTTGGTCTGCATACCGGCCATCGCGTAGATCTGGCTGCCCAGACGCGGAATAAAGAACGAGTTCATCACGGAGTTGGAAGTCACTTTGAATTCCACCGGAGTGTTCGCCGGGAAGGCGATTTCATTCACGGTAGCGATGCCCTGTTCCGGATAGATAAAGAACCATTTCCAGTCCATGGCAACCACTTCGATAGTAATCGGGCGTTCGTCATGTACCAGTGGTCTGCTCGGCTCGAGCGAGTGAGTGGTTTTCCACGTCAGCACGGCAAGGAACAGGATGATCAGAATCGGCACGGTCCAGACCACAGCTTCCACTTTATTGGAGTGTGACCAGTTCGGGCTATACTTCGCATCTTTATTGCTCGCACGATACTTCCAGGCAAAACCTACGGCCATTAAGATGGCGGGCACCACGACAATCATCATCAGGCCAAAAGCCGTCAGGATGAGTGAACGTTGCTCCATACCAATCTGTCCTTTGGGGTCAAGAAGCGCAGAATCGCAGCCACTGAGTAATACAGTGCCGGCGATTAAGGACATCCATCCCAAACTTTTATTGTATTTCCTGAGTCTCATTTAACGACCTCAATTCCACGGGATCTGGTGGCGCTTAAAGTGTGCGGGCATTTTACGGAAAGGTTACGTTACTGTAAACATGATTGGCTTTGTGTCAGTAAGGTGTTACTGGGTTCTGCCGCATATGTCACACAGAATGCAACAATCTGTAAAACCGGGCGTTCGCACAGCCAGAGAGAGCGATTATAACGAAAACCTGACATTACAATCTGCGTTGAGGGTAAATTGGTATAACCAATCGTTCAAATAAACAAATAATTAACAATTATCCAGCAACTATTAAACATCATTGGAACGAATATGAAACCCAACAATTAATAACCGTGCTGAATCGTTATAGGATAGACCTTATTTTATAAGGCACAAATTAATTAAGATTTTTATTTTTTGCCCGTTCAGGGCGACTGGGCAAAAAACAAAAAATACGCCTGTTTAATGTACGAAATAATAACGGTGCTAAATTTATTTTTTTGCTTTTTTTATTTTTAATAGCTGATTTTAAAAGAGTTATTCCTTTAAAAATAACCCTAAATTGCACTATGTAAAATATATCGCCACCCGCAGAGGCCCGTTTTGCCCTCGCTAGAGCAGGGCGGTTCTGCGCAGCGCCAGCAGATCCAGCCCGCCACCGAACAGGATGCCCACCAACGCCAGCAGCGCGCCGCCCTCCAGCAGGAGGCCATCGACAGACCAGTGCGTCAGACCCAGCGCATTGCTGGCAAGCACCAGCAGGCCAGCGGCAAGCAGCAGCGCGCCCGCACCAAGGATGCGCAGCGCCAGCCGGTACAGCGCCGTGAACTCGGTGCGCGGCATAAAGGCTTCCGTGCGCTGCGTGTACTCCAGCGTGCGTTTACACAGCAGCAGCAGCGCCAGCCCCGGGATCGCCGCAAAGATCGAAAAGAGATAGAAGGTCGGCCAGTCATAGCTGGCAACAAACCAGCCCGCCAGCGGCCCGACATAGACGCGGCCAACCGCCGAGAGCGCCGAGAGCAGCGCGAACTGTGTGGCGGAAAAGGCGCTGTTACAGAGCGTCATCAGCAGGGCGACAAACGCTGCCGTCCCCATACCGCCGCAGAGGTTTTCGAAGAAGACCGCCGCGCCCATCGTCACAATGTCTTTATCGGTGATGGAGAGCAGCCAGTAACCTGCGTTAGAGATCGCCTGCAACACCCCGAAAATCAGCAGGGCGCGGAACAGCGTTAAACGCTGCATTAATACACCGCCCCACAGCGCGCCGATAATCGTCGCCACCAGTCCTAAGCTTTTATTCACCATCCCGACATCGCCCGGGTCGAAACCGACGCCACGTATAAGGAAGAGAGTGGTCAGGCTCATGGCAAACGCGTCACCGAGCTTATAAAGGACAATCAGCAGCAGGATCAGCCAGGCGTTGTTGCGCCCGAAGAAATCGCGCAGCGGCGCAACCACCGCTTCTTCAAGAGATCGCGGCGCAGGAATGGTGCCCACCGGCTCCGGCGCACGCAGCGTGGCGATAATGCAGGGGATCATCAGTGCTGCCATCAGCCAGTACATCCCTTGCCAGCCCAGCCAGCGATCCGCCAGCCACAGCGCCAGACCGCCGGAGATCAGCATTGCCAGGCGGTAACCCAGCACGCTTATCGCCGCACCCGCGCCGCGCTCTTCGGCTGAGAGCACATCCGTTTTCCAGGCATCGAAAACAATGTCCTGTGACGCCGAGCAGAAGGCGATAACCACCGCCAGCGCCGCCATCCAGCGCAGATCGCTGGCAGGCTGTAAAAAGCCCATCGCGGCAATGGCGATCAGGAGCGCAACCTGCGTCAGCAGCAGCCATCCGCGGCGGCGTCCTAAGAAGGAGGGGGTATAGCGATCCATCGCCGGTGACCAGAGAAACTTAAAGACGTAGGCCTGGCCGACCAGCGAGAAGAAACCGATGGTTTTGACATCAACGCCTGCGACGGTTATCCACGCCTGTAACGTGCCGCTGGTGAGGGCAAGCGGCAAACCGGAGGCAAAGCCGAGCATCAGCAAGATCGCTGATTTAGGCTGCGTGAAAATGCGTAAGTAGTGACTGGACATGGCAGCTCAGCTGGCCCGGCAGAACCGGGCCAGTGCAGAGAGATTAACGCGCGTTCTGCTTGATGAAATCGTGGATGGTGGTGTCCTGAGACATATCCGCGATGGTGTCGGTCAACACGCTGTTAACCGCGTTGGTGATCTTCTCGTTGGTCGCCTGGAAAGCGCCTTCCACGTTATAGCTGGCACGGTAGTTTTTCGTCAGCTTGTTGCCATTGGCGGCGGTGGCGATGATGGCGATATCCGCTTTGGTGGCGATGTTGTAACGCACGTTGCCCTGAGAGACGTCAGCATAGAGCTGGTTAACGATGATCTGCAGGTTAACCGCGCCGTTCGGCCCAATCATATAACCGCGCGCGGTCATCTGCTTCTCCAGCACTTCCTGCAGCAGGAAGCGCAGATCGCGCGACGCTGTCAGGGTAACCAGTTGGTTATCACGGGTGACTTTCGCCAGCGCCTGATCCGGACGCTGATCGGCACCGTTAATGCTGACCGTTACGCCCATCAGGCTCGGATCTTGTTGCGGAAGGGTAATTTTCGGTGTGACGTCAAGGGTGGTCGGCGGAGTTGCGCAGCCAGCCAGCATAAATAAAGCAACCAACGGGAAGAGGAGTTTCTTAATCATGTTCAGGCTCTCAAGGCTCTAAGCTTCTGGGAAAAATTGTCGCCATCATAACATTGCCGTTGTTAAGAGGAAGTCCTCAACGCATGTAAATTCATCGTGTTGTGTTTTTTTCAGCCCCCGTAACATCTTCAAACGCGATCCCGGCCCCAAATGTCCAGGTTTTCCCTGAAGATTATGCCGTTGGACGCAAAAGCGCGACAAAGGCTAAATTTTTGTTGTCTTATTGTAACGGAGACGGTAAAAGCGGCTAACATTTAAAGGGATAGCTGGTATCTCAGCGTTGTCGGAGGCGTACCATGATGATGCGTGATCAAATAGAATCAAAACTGAAGGCGGCATTTGAGCCTGTTTTCCTCGACGTTGTGGATGAAAGTTACCGTCACAACGTTCCCGCGGGTTCGGAAAGCCATTTCAAAGTGGTGCTGGTGAGCGACTGCTTCACCGGCGAACGTTTCCTCAACCGCCACCGCATGATTTACGGTACCCTGGCAGATGAGCTGGCGACGAAAATTCATGCGCTTGCGCTGCATACCTACACCCTGAAAGAGTGGGAGGGGCTACAGGATACCTTGTTGACCTCGCCAGCCTGCCGCGGCGCAGGGACTCTCGCCTAGAAAACCGGGTTGCAACGGGCTGAACTTTTCCAGTATGTTGCATGCAGTTAATGTGAAAACGGCCTGCGGGCCGTTTTGTTTTGTCTGAAATTTGAGCGAGAAGCGCCCCTTTGTGAGCAAAATTGCTTCAGAAGTGTGAAAAATGACGCACCGTTGCGCTATTACCGTTCTCGACTCATATCTGCAATGCCGCTATAATGCGGCGTCTTATTTTTCGGAATGTCTTCGGGGTGATTCTGACGACAGGGAATGTATATCTGATTTGAGAGAGCATCCCGGTTCTGCAAAGCGAGAGGTTTGCTGCGCAGGGTAGAGTTGACCGAGCACTGTGATTTTTTGAGGTAACAAGATGCAAGTTTCAGTTGAGACCACTCAGGGCCTTGGGCGCCGTGTAACGATTACAATCGCTGCTGACAGCATCGAGACCGCTGTGAAGAGCGAGCTGGTCAACGTAGCGAAGAAAGTACGTATTGACGGTTTCCGTAAGGGTAAAGTCCCGATGACCGTTGTTGCTCAGCGTTACGGCGCCTCTGTTCGCCAGGACGTGCTGGGCGACCTGATGAGCCGCAACTTCATCGACGCGATCATCCAGGAAAAAATCAACCCGGCTGGCGCACCGAACTATGTTCCGGGCGAATACAAACTGGGCGAAGACTTCACCTACTCTGTTGAATTCGAAGTCTATCCGGAAGTTGAACTGAAAGCGCTGGACACCATCGAAGTTGAAAAACCGCTCGTTGAAGTGACCGATGCCGACGTTGACACCATGCTGGATACCCTGCGTAAGCAGCAGGCAGACTGGAAAGAGAAAGATGGCGCTGCTGATGCAGAAGACCGCGTAACTGTCGATTTCACCGGTTCTGTTGACGGTGAAGAGTTCGAAGGCGGCAAAGCGACCGATTTCGTACTGGCGATGGGGCAGGGTCGTATGATCCCAGGCTTTGAAGAGGGCATCAAAGGCCACAAAGCGGGCGAAGAGTTCACCATCGACGTGACCTTCCCGGAAGAGTACCACGCGGAAAATCTGAAAGGTAAAGCGGCGAAGTTCGTCATTAACCTGAAGAAAGTTGAAGAGCGTGAGCTGCCGGAACTGACCGAAGAGTTCATCAAACGTTTCGGCGTTGAAGATGGTTCTATGGACGGTCTGCGCGCAGAAGTACGTAAAAACATGGAGCGCGAGCTGAAAGGCGCCGTGCGTAACCGTGTTAAATCTCAGGCGATCGACGGTCTGGTTAACGCCAACAACATCGACGTACCGGCTGCACTGATCGACAGCGAAATCGACGTTCTGCGTCGCCAGGCTGCTCAGCGTTTCGGTGGCAACGAGAAACAGGCTCTGGAACTGCCGCGCGAGCTGTTCGAAGAGCAGGCTAAACGCCGCGTTGTTGTTGGTCTGCTGCTGGGCGAAGTGATTCGTACCCACGAGCTGAAAGCTGACGAAGAGCGCGTTAAAGGCCTGATCGAAGAGATGGCTTCTGCGTATGAAGATCCGAAAGAAGTGATCGAGTTCTACAGCAAAAACAAAGAGCTGATGGACAACATGCGTAACGTCGCGCTGGAAGAACAAGCGGTTGAAGCGGTTCTGGAAAAAGCGAAAGTGACGGAGAAAGCAACCTCCTTCAGCGAGCTGATGAACCAACAGGCTTAATCGTTTTCTGCGATAGCTAAAAGTAATAAGCCCGTCACCTGCTTGCTGGTGGCGGGCTTTTTTTATCGCATTGGCTTTATCAGAACTGTGCTAAAAGCATGTTTCAGGGTTAGCGTAACAGCAAAAGATTGTTATGCTTGAAAACATGCGTGGTCATCCCCACTAAAGAGGGTGGCAGGAAAGACTCTGGCTGATAATCCGTCCGTGAGGGGTCGTAGTCAGACCTCTTTCACTCAAGTACAATCAGTGCAGCAAGTTTGTTAATTTTTTATCCAGGAGACGGAAATGTCATACAGCGGCGAACGAGACAACTTTGCACCCCATATGGCCCTGGTGCCAATGGTTATTGAACAGACCTCCCGCGGTGAGCGCTCTTTCGATATCTACTCCCGTCTTCTCAAGGAACGCGTAATTTTCCTGACCGGTCAGGTCGAAGACCATATGGCCAACCTGATCGTGGCGCAAATGCTGTTTCTCGAAGCAGAGAACCCGGAAAAAGATATCTATCTCTACATTAACTCTCCGGGCGGCGTGATCACGGCAGGTATGTCTATTTACGACACCATGCAATTTATTAAACCGGACGTCAGCACCATCTGTATGGGCCAGGCAGCGTCAATGGGCGCATTCCTGCTGACGGCTGGCGCAAAAGGCAAGCGCTTCTGCCTGCCGAATTCACGCGTGATGATCCACCAGCCGCTGGGCGGCTATCAGGGTCAGGCGACGGATATCGAAATCCACGCGCGTGAGATCCTGAAAGTGAAAGGGCGCATGAATGAACTTATGGCGCATCACACGGGTCAATCCTTAGAACAAATTGAGCGCGATACCGAACGTGACCGCTTCCTTGCCGCGCAAGAAGCAGTTGATTACGGGCTGGTTGACTCAATTTTGACCCATCGTAACTAATGCTCAGTCCGCATTGGCCGCTATACTTTCCAGTGCAAGCGGCGTAATGCCTGAGTAACGTTTTGCGCCTGGAATGGCATTTGCGTCGTCGTGTGGCGCAAAGAACAGAAAAGAGGTTTTACTCATGACAGATAAACGCAAAGATGGTTCGGGCAAACTGTTGTACTGCTCTTTTTGCGGCAAAAGCCAGCATGAAGTGCGTAAACTGATCGCCGGACCGTCCGTGTATATCTGCGACGAATGTGTGGATCTGTGTAACGACATTATTCGCGAAGAGATTAAAGAAGTTGCGCCGCACCGCGAGCGCAGCGCGCTGCCGACGCCGCATGAAATCCGCCACCATCTCGATGACTATGTTATCGGTCAGGAGCAGGCGAAAAAGGTGCTGGCAGTGGCGGTCTACAACCACTACAAACGCCTGCGCAACGGCGACACCAGCAACGGTGTTGAACTGGGCAAAAGTAACATTCTGCTGATCGGGCCGACCGGTTCCGGTAAAACGCTGCTGGCCGAAACGCTGGCGCGCCTGCTTGATGTACCGTTCACCATGGCGGACGCCACCACGCTTACCGAAGCGGGCTACGTCGGTGAAGATGTGGAAAACATCATTCAGAAGCTGCTGCAGAAGTGTGACTACGATGTGCAGAAAGCCCAGCGCGGCATCGTCTACATTGATGAGATCGATAAGATCTCTCGTAAGTCAGACAACCCTTCCATCACCCGTGACGTATCGGGCGAAGGGGTACAGCAGGCGCTGCTGAAGCTGATCGAAGGTACCGTTGCTGCTGTTCCGCCGCAGGGCGGTCGTAAGCATCCGCAGCAGGAGTTTTTGCAGGTTGATACCTCAAAAATCCTCTTTATCTGCGGTGGTGCTTTCGCAGGCCTCGACAAGGTGATCTCTCATCGTGTGGAAACCGGCTCCGGCATCGGTTTTGGCGCAACGGTGAAAGGAAAATCCGAAAAAGCGAAAGAGGGTGAGCTGCTGGCGCAGGTTGAACCGGAAGATTTGATCAAGTTTGGTCTGATCCCTGAGTTCATCGGTCGTCTGCCGGTTGTCGCTACGCTGAACGAGCTGAGCGAAGAAGCGCTGATCCAGATCCTGAAAGAGCCGAAAAACGCCCTGACCAAGCAGTATCAGGCGCTGTTTAATCTGGAAGGCGTCGATCTGGAGTTCCGCGACGAAGCGCTGAACGCTATCGCCAAGAAAGCGATGAGCCGCAAAACCGGTGCCCGTGGTCTGCGCTCTATCGTCGAAGCCGCGCTGCTCGACACCATGTACGATCTGCCGTCTCTGGAAGACGTCGAGAAAGTGGTGATTGATGAGTCGGTAATCGAAGGGCAAACCAAGCCGCTGCTGATTTACGGTAAGCCGGAAGCGCAGCAGGCATCTGGCGAATAATTCGTCAATTCATACAGTCAGTTAATCAAAAAGGGGGGATTTTATCTCCCCTTTTATTTTTCCGACTTCCCGGCGTTGAATGTGTGGGAAACATCCCCATATACTCCATTACATGTTAATGGTGCGTGTGGCACAGTCACGTCACCTTGATTACCTGGCGGACTTTAAACTAAGAGAGAGCTCTATGAATCCTGAGCGTTCTGAACGCATTGAAATCCCCGTATTGCCGTTGCGCGATGTGGTGGTTTATCCGCACATGGTCATCCCGTTATTTGTGGGGCGGGAAAAATCAATCCGTTGTCTTGAAGCAGCCATGGATCATGATAAAAAAATCATGCTGGTTGCGCAGAAAGAAGCGTCAACGGATGAGCCGGGTGTAAACGATCTTTTCACCGTCGGGACCGTGGCGTCTATTCTGCAGATGTTGAAACTGCCTGATGGCACTGTAAAAGTGCTGGTCGAGGGGCTTCAGCGCGCGCGCATTACTTCGCTTGCCGATAACGGCGAGCACTTCTCTGCGAAAGCGGAGTACCTTGACTCGCCGGCCATTGATGAGCGCGAGCAGGAAGTGCTGGTACGTACCGCGATCAGCCAGTTTGAAGGCTATATCAAGCTCAACAAAAAAATTCCGCCGGAAGTGCTGACGTCGCTGAACAGTATCGACGATCCTGCACGTCTGGCTGACACCATTGCTGCGCATATGCCGCTGAAGCTGGCTGACAAGCAGTCAGTGCTGGAGATGTCCGACATCAACGAACGCCTCGAGTATCTGATGGCGATGATGGAGTCGGAGATCGATCTGCTGCAGGTTGAGAAACGCATTCGCAACCGCGTGAAGAAGCAGATGGAGAAATCCCAGCGCGAGTACTATCTGAATGAGCAGATGAAGGCCATCCAGAAAGAGCTCGGCGAGATGGATGACGCGCCGGACGAAAACGAAGCGCTGAAGCGTAAAATCGACGCGGCGAAAATGCCGAAAGAGGCCAAAGAGAAGGCCGAGTCCGAGCTGCAGAAGCTGAAAATGATGTCGCCGATGTCTGCGGAAGCAACCGTGGTACGCGGCTATATCGAGTGGATGGTGCAGGTTCCGTGGAATGCGCGCAGCAAGGTGAAAAAAGATCTTCGCCAGGCGCAGGAAGTGCTAGATACCGACCACTACGGCTTAGAGCGCGTCAAAGACCGTATCCTTGAGTATCTTGCGGTTCAAAGCCGTATGAACAAACTCAAAGGGCCGATTCTCTGCCTGGTCGGGCCGCCGGGGGTAGGTAAAACCTCGCTCGGTCAATCCATCGCCAAAGCGACGGGCCGTAAATATATCCGTATGGCGCTGGGCGGCGTGCGTGATGAAGCAGAAATCCGTGGTCACCGCCGTACTTACATCGGTTCTATGCCGGGTAAACTGATCCAGAAAATGGCAAAAGTTGGCGTTAAAAACCCGCTTTTCCTGCTGGATGAGATCGACAAAATGTCCTCCGACATGCGTGGCGATCCCGCTTCTGCGCTGCTGGAAGTGCTCGATCCTGAGCAGAACGTGGCGTTCAGCGATCACTACCTGGAAGTGGATTACGATCTGAGCGACGTGATGTTTGTTGCCACCTCCAACTCCATGAACATTCCGGCACCGCTGCTGGACCGTATGGAAGTGATTCGCCTCTCCGGTTACACCGAAGATGAGAAGCTGAACATTGCCAAGCGCCACCTGCTGACCAAGCAGATTGAGCGTAACGCGCTGAAACCGAACGAACTGACGGTTGATGACAGTGCGATCGTCGGCATTATTCGCTACTACACTCGCGAAGCGGGTGTGCGTGGTCTGGAGCGTGAAATCTCGAAACTGTGCCGTAAGGCGGTGAAACAGCTGCTGCTGGATCCGTCCCTGAAGCATATCGAGATTAACGGCGACAACCTGAATGACTACCTCGGCGTTCAGCGCTACGACTACGGTCGTGCGGATGATGAAAACCGTGTAGGCCAGGTGACCGGTCTGGCGTGGACTGAAGTGGGCGGCGATCTGCTGACCATTGAAACCGCCTGCGTGCCAGGTAAAGGCAAGCTCACTTACACCGGTTCGCTGGGTGAAGTGATGCAGGAGTCTATCCAGGCTGCATTGACCGTGGTGCGCGCGCGCGCAGAGAAGCTGGGTATCAACGGCGACTTCTACGAAAAACGCGACATCCACGTGCACGTGCCGGAAGGTGCGACGCCGAAAGATGGTCCGAGCGCCGGTATCGCCATGTGCACCGCGCTGGTCTCCTGCCTGACCGGTAACCCGGTTCGCGCCGACGTTGCGATGACGGGTGAGATCACCCTGCGCGGCCAGGTGCTGCCGATTGGTGGTCTGAAAGAGAAACTGCTGGCAGCGCATCGCGGCGGCATCAAAACCGTGCTGATTCCTTACGAAAATAAACGCGATTTGGAAGAAATTCCGGAAAACGTCATTGCCGATCTGGATATCCATCCGGTGAAACGTATCGAAGAAGTGCTGACGCTTGCCTTGCAGAATGCGCCGTTCGGCATGCAGGTAGCCACTGCAAAATAGTGACCTCGCGCAAAGTGCGTAGAGAAATATAAGGCTGGTGAGTGATTTCGCACTTGCCAGTCTTTTTTTGTATAGCTAATTTAGATTGCTGGTCGGCTATGTCATCATCAACTGATGTTGTAAGGGCATGACAGGCCTGTTATAACTGCTGCGCGGTCGCACTGCGAAGGATGTGGTGCGATATAAAATATAAAGAGAGGAAGAGAAGAGTGAATAAATCTCAACTGATAGACAAGATTGCCGCTGGCGCTGACATTTCTAAAGCTGCCGCCGGACGCGCGTTAGATGCGTTAATTGCTTCTGTTACTGAATCTTTGCAATCCGGGGACGACGTAGCACTGGTTGGTTTCGGTACTTTTGCGGTTAAAGAGCGCGCTGCCCGTACTGGCCGCAACCCGCAAACCGGCAAAGAGATTACTATTGCTGCTGCCAAAGTCCCTGGCTTCCGCGCAGGTAAAGCGCTGAAAGACGCCGTGAACTAACGACTTTCCCCACGCGGGGAGGGTGGCAACATACAAGGGCACATCGCGAGGTGTGCCTTTTTTATTTTCGCAAAATCAATTTCTGCGAGTTTATGCGCGATGCGGGCTAACAATTGCACCGTTTTCTTGTCAAAATACGCGCTTACATGCAGCGGGCCTCGTGCGCTGCCTGAGATCTACAGTCACCTACAGCGGAGTGTTGTTACACCATGATGGACAATTTACGCGCGGCGGCGAATCACGTCGTGCTCAAGATCATTCTGGGTTTGATTATCGTGTCATTCATTTTGACTGGCGTGGGTAACTACCTGATTGGCGGTAACAATAATTACGCCGCAAAAGTTAATGGCCAGGAAATTGGCCGTGCGCAGTTTGAAAATGCGGTAACCAGCGAACGCAACCGTATGGCGGAGAAGCTGGGTGACCAGTTCTCGGAGCTGGCCGCAAATGAAAACTACATGAAATCCGTACGCCAGCAGGTGCTCAATCGCATGATTGATGAAGCTCTGCTGGATCAATATGCGAAGAAGCTTGGCCTCGATATCAGCGATGAGCAGGTCAAAAACGCTATCTTCTCCACCGATGCTTTCAAGTCTGACGGCAAGTTTGATAATAACCGCTTCAACGCCCTCGTTAACCGTATGGGCATGAGCGCCGATCAATACGCGCAGGCGCTGCGCAACCAGCTTATCTCTCAGCAACTGATCAACGCCGTTGCCGGCACCGATTTTATGCTCAAAGGCGAGACCGACGAGCTGGCGGCGCTGGTATCCCAGCAGCGCGTCGTGCGCCAGGCGGTGATTGATGTGAACGCGCTGGCAGCAAAACAGACGGTCAGCGATGACGAGATCGCCAGCTATTACGATCAGAACAAGAGCCGTTTTATTGCGCCGGAGCAGTTCCGCGTAAGCTACATCAAGCTTGATGCGGCAGCGATGCAGGAAAACGCCACCGACGCACAGATTCAGGCTTACTACGACGAGCACAAGGATCAGTTCACTCAGCCGCAGCGTAATCGTTACAGCGTCATCCAGACCAAAACGGAAGATGAAGCGAAAGCGGTGATCGACGAGCTGAAAAAAGGGGCTGACTTTGCTGCCCTGGCGAAGGCGAAATCCGCTGACATCATCTCTGCCCGTAACGGCGGCGACATGGGCTGGCTGGAAGAGTCCACCACCCCGGACGAGCTGAAAAACGCCGGTCTGAAAGAGAAAGGCCAGCTCTCAGGCCCGATTAAATCCTCCGTTGGCTACCTGGTGGCGCGTCTGGATGATATTCAGCCTGCTGTCGTCAAACCGCTGAACGAAGTACGCGATGAACTGGCGGCAAAAGTGAAGCATGAAAATGCGCTGGATGCCTGGTTCGCGCTGCAGCGTAAAGTGAGCGAAGCGGCGACCAACGATAACGAATCCCTGGCGGGTGCTGAACAGGTTTCAGGTACCAAAGCGGTGCAGACCGAGTGGTTTACCCGCGACAACCTGCCGGAAGAGCTGAACTTCAAACCGGTGAGCGATGCGATTTTCAACGGCGGTCTGGTAGGGCAGAACGGCTCGCCTGGCAACAACTCCGATATCATCACCGTTGATGGCGATCGCGCGTTCGTACTGCGTGTTACCGACCATAAAGCGGAAGCGATTAAGCCGCTGGCGGAAGTGAAAGCGCAGGTCACGGATATCGTTAAGCATGATAAAGCTGAGCAGCAGGCGAAGCTGGATGCTGACAAACTGGTTGAAGCGCTGAAAGCGGGCAAAGGCGACGATGCGATGAAAGCCGCTGGTCTGAGCTTCGGCGAAGCGAAAACCCTGGCGCGCCTCGGACAGGATCCGGTTGCAACCGCCGCCTTTAACCTGCCACTGCCGGCGAAGGATAAACCCTCCTACGGCAGCACCACCGATCAGCAGCGTAATGTGGTGATCATTGCGCTGGATGAAGTGAAAGCGGGCGAAATGCCGGAAGCGCAGAAGAAAGCGATGATGCAGGGCGTGACGCAGAATAACGCGCAAATCGCCTTTGAAGCGCTGATGAGCAACCTGCGCAAAGAAGCGAAAATCAAACTGGGCGATACCTCAGAACAGCAGCAGTAACGGGAAGCTTCTCCCAAAAAAAGGTAACGCTCTGCAATACACAAAGGCCGCTTTCGCGGCCTTTTCCATTTCTGCTGTTTGCCCTTTGTAGACATTTTCTGCCCTGGTTATGCTCCGCTGCGAGTTAACACAACGGAGATAACAGCATGAAACATGGAGTCAAAACCCTTTTACTGCCCCTGGCATTTGTGTGTGCAACATTCAGTTCTGCCACGCTTGCCGCGCCCGCAAGCGGTGCAAAACCACCGGCGGCACACTCCGCTGCACCGGCTTCTCACACCAAAGGGCAGGAGGCGGCAAAGCCCGCGCAGGAAGAGGAGGAGGGCGTTAAAGTCAGCATCAACAGCGCGACGGCGGAAGCGTTATCAAAGGCGCTGAAGGGCGTTGGCCTTAAGAAGGCACAGGCGATTGTCAGCTATCGCGAAGAGTATGGGCCGTTTAAGAGCGTCGAAGATTTAAAACAGGTGCCGGGCATGGGCGGCAAGCTGGTGGAGCGTAATCTGGTAAACCTGAAACTGTAAGCTGCTTGCGTAGTCGCTAATTTTTGCCAGAATAAGGAGGTCATACCAGTATGGCCTCTGTCTCTATAACTATAAACAGTAAAGGTTAACGCGCTATGCAGACCCAAATAAAAGTTCGTGGATTCCACCTTGATGTCTACCAGCATGTAAACAACGCCCGCTATCTCGAATTTCTTGAGGAAGCGCGCTGGGATGGGCTGGAGCATAACGAGAGCTTTCAGTGGATGACCGCCCATAACATCGCTTTTGTGGTGGTTAATATCAATATCAACTATCGCCGTCCGGCGGTGCTCGGCGATCTGCTTACGGTCACCAGCCATGTCCAGCAGATTAACGGCAAAAGCGGCGTATTAAGCCAGGTGGTGACATTAGAGCCGGAAGGGCAGGTGGTTGCCGATGCGCTGGTAACTTTTGTCTGTATCGATCTGAAAACCCAGAAAGCGCTGGCGCTGGAGGGGGAGTTGCGGGAGAAACTGGAGATGATGATCGGGGAGCAGGATTAAGAAACCCTGTAGGCCGGATAAGCATTTATGCGCCATCCGGCATGTTTCGCGGCGCCCATGCCGAATTGTCAGGCGTAGGCCGGATAAGGCGGAGCCGCCATCCGGCAATGGGCCCGGTATGTGGCTTTGGTGGAAGGGTTCCGTTCACCATGCGTGCGGCGGAATATTTTTCTCACTGGTGCGGTGAACGGGACAAGGGAAGCGGCCGCGCTCCCCTTGTCAATCCCC
>NZ_JACVUL010000029.1:0-64205 GCF_016516575.1 Kosakonia sp. S57
GGATTGACAAGGGGAGCGCGGCCGCTTCCCTTGTCCCGTTCACCGCATAAGAGGTCAATGAAACTCTCCAACGCATGGTGAACGGAACCCTTCCACCCATGCCATATGCCAGGCCCATTGCCGGATGGCGCGTTACACGCTTATCCGGCCTACGGGAGCGGAGCTCCCTTAACTCACCAATGCCTGCCCATCTTTGCGGCTCTCGGTGGCGGCAACATACTGCCCCTCCGGCATCCGGTAAATCACCTGCGCGCCGCCGAAATTGTACCCCGCCTGCGGATCCTCAACGGTAATCTGATGCCCGCGATCGCGCAGCGCAGCGATCACATTGTGCGAGAAGGTCGACTCAACAATCACCTCCCGCCCGCGCACCACGCGCCAGCGCGGAGCGTCAATCGCCGCCTGCGGGTTCTGCCCGTGCTGCATAATGCGCAGCGCCATCTGCATATGCCCCTGCGCCTGCATCGGCCCGCCCATCACGCCAAAGGACATCAGCGGCTTGCCGTCTGCCCCCATCGCAAAGCCGGGAATAATGGTGTGGAACGGACGCTTACTGCCCGCCAGCGCATTCGGGTGTTTCGGATCGAGCACAAAGCCGCAGCCACGGTTTTGCAGGCTGATTCCGGTCTCCGGCACCACCACGCCCGAGCCAAAGCCCATAAAGTTGGACTGAATAAACGACACCATCATGCCGCTGGCATCCGCCGTTGAGAGATAGACCGTGCCGCTCTGCGTCGGCGAACCGTAGACAAAGTCAGAGGCTTTATCGGGGTCGATCAGCGCCGCGCGGGTTTTCAGGTAGCTGTCGCTGAGCAGCAGATCAGCGGCGAACTCAAGGTGATCTTCATCGGCGATATAGCGATCGAGATCCGCCAGCGCCAGCTTCATTGCCTCGATCGACAGGTGCAGCGACTGCACCGAATCGGGATCGTAACGGCCAATATCGCACTGTTCGAGAATACCGAGGGCAATCAGCGTCGCAATCCCCTGCCCGTTTGGCGGCAGCTCCTGCACCGATCCACCGGCAAAGTCGCGCGACAGCAGCGAGACCCAGTTGGCTTCATGATTCGCCAGATCCGCTTCGCTCAGGTGCGCGCCGTGCTGCTTTGCAAAGGCGGCGATCTTCTGCGCCAGCTCGCCGCGATAGAAGGCTTCACCGTTGGTCTCGGCAATCAGCTCCAGCGTGCGCGCCTGCGCCGGGTTACGGAAGATCTCGCCGACTTTCGGCGCACGGCCTTCAGGGGCAAAGCACTCGCTAAAGCCCGGCTGATCTTTCAGCTTGTCATAGCCGCGCTGCCAGAGATGGCCAATCAGCGGCGAGACGGGAAAACCGTTACGGGCATACTCAATCGCCGGTTGCGCGAGCGTGGTGAGCGGCAGCGTGCCGAAGCGCTCCGCCAGCGCCACCCAGCCGGAAACCGCGCCGGGCACCGTCACTGCGTCCCAGCCAATTTCGGGCACCGCATCAAGCCCGGCAAAGAGATCCGCATGCCAGCTGGCGGGCGAGCGGCCAGAGGCGTTCAGCCCGTGCAGCTCTTTGCCATCCCAGATGATGGCAAACGCATCGCTGCCGATGCCGCAGCCGGTCGGCTCGACCACTGTTAACGCCATCGCCGCAGCAATCGCCGCATCCACCGCATTACCGCCCTGCTGCAACATCCGCATTCCGGCCTGCGCCGCCAGCGGCTGCGACGTTGCCACCGCGTTTTGGCCAATCATCGGCGCGCGGCGTGAGGCGTAACCGACGCTAAAATCAATCGCTTTAGTCATGCAAACTCCTTAGTCGTGGCGCGGATCGAGCGCGTCGCGCAGCCCGTCGCCGAGTAAATTGAATCCCTGCACGGTGAGGAAGATCGCCACACCGGGAAAAATCGACATCCACGGCGCCTGCTCGAGGAACCCTTTTGCCGTGTTAAGCATGGCGCCCCAGGAGGGGTATGGCGGCTGCTGCCCGAGGCCGAGAAACGAGAGGCTCGCTTCGGTAATGATCGCCGAGGCGATGGCAAGGGTGGCCTGCACCAGAATCGGCGACATCACGTTGGGCAGCACATAGCGCACGATGATCCAGCGGTCCGGCAGGCCGATGGCCCGCGCGCCGTCGATATACTCTTCATTACGAATGGCGATCACCTGGCCGCGCGTCAGGCGGGCAAAGATCGGCATCGCCGAGAGGCCAATGGCGATCATCGCGTTGGTCAGGCTTGGGCCGAGAAACGCGCCGAGGGCAATCGCCATAATCAGAAACGGGCAGGCGAGCAGCGCTTCGATAAAGCGCGAAATCACCCCATCCCACATCCCCTGAAAATAACCGGCCAGCAGGCCGAGCGGCACGCCAATCACCACGGCGATCACCACCGAGACACAGCCCGCCAGCAGCGAGGTGCGCGCGCCCCACACCATGCGCGAGAGAATATCGCGCCCCAGCTCATCGGTGCCGAACCAGTGGAGCACCGAGGGGGCTTTACGCACCGCCATAAAATCGGCTTTGACCGGATCAAAGGGTGCGATCCACGGTGCCAGCAGCGCGATAAGCACAAAGATGCCGACAATCACCGCGCCAAGCACCGCGCTTTTGTTGGCGAGAAATTTCTTCAGCACCCGGTTTTCATTGCGCGGCAGCGTAGCCGCCGCACCGACAGAGGTGAGTTCCGCCATTATTCGCTCCGCATTTTCGGGTTGATTAACACATACAGCACGTCGGCCAGCAGGTTGAGGGCGAGAAAACCGATCGCCACCACCAGCACCACGCCCTGCACCACCGCGTAGTCGCGGTTGAAGACGGAATCGACAATCATCTTGCCGAAGCCGGGAATGGTAAACACCTGCTCGGTGAGCACTGCGCCGCCGAGTAATTCGCCGAACAGCAGCGTTGTCAGGGTGATCACCGGCACCAGCGCATTACGAAAAGCGTGCTTCATGATCACCGCTTTCGGCAGCAGCCCTTTGGCGCGGGCGGTGCGGATGTAATCGGCTTTCAGCACCGCAATCATCGACGCGCGGGTGTGGCGCATCAGCGTCGCCGCAAGGCCGGTGCCGAGTACCAGCGACGGCAGCAGCAGCGTGCGCAGGTTTTGCAGCGGATCCTCCGCAAAGGGCACAAAGCCGGAAGCGGGCAGCCACTGCAAATTGACCGAGAAGATAAGGATTAACAAAATCCCCAGCCAGAAGTGCGGCACCGAGATCCCCGAGATGGCGACAAAGTTGGTGCCGTGATCGATCCAGCTGTTCTTATTCACCGCCGCAAGGATGCCCATGCTGATGCCGACCAGCAGCGCGATGATCATCGCCAGCAGCGACATCTCCAGCGTCACCGGCAGCTTGGCGGCAATCAGATGGGTCACCGGCTCCTGCGTGCGTAAAGAGACGCCCAGATCCCCCTGCAACGCGCGGGTCAACCAGTGGAAATACTGCACCGGAATCGGCGCATCCAGGTTCAGCTCCGCACGCAGATGAGCGATTACCGCCGGATCGCGCTCCTCGCCGAGCATGGCGGTGATCGGATCGCCGGGCAGCAGCTTCTGCAACCCGAACACCATCATGCTCACCAGCAGCAGGGTTGGCACCGCGAGCATCAGGCGTTTGCAAATCAGTTCCAGCATGGTATCTCCTTACGGCTGACGGGTTATTTGGCGAAGCTCAGACCCGCCAGACGCACAATGCCGTCCGGGTAAGGGGTAAAGCCCTGCACTTTTTTGTTCAGCCCGAACAGGCGCGGCTCAAAGTAGAGATAGGCAATCGGCATATCCGTTTGCAGCTGTTTCACCACTTTTTCGTACAGCGCCTGGCGGGTGGCGGGATCGTTCTGCGTCCGCGCCTCGGTCAGCCATGTGTCAACCTGAGCATTGCTGTAACGGCCATCGTTGAGCGCACCTTTGCTGTGCACAAAGCCAAAGATACTGCCATCAGGATCCGGGCGGCCGGACCAGCCGGAGAAGCTGAGCTGATAATCACCGCTCTGCTGTCTGTCGAGCAGGGTGGCGAATTCCGTCATTTGCAGGTTGATGTTAAAGCCCGCTTCGGCGGTCATCGCTTGCAGCACCTGGCCCACCTGCTGCGAGGTCGGGTTATTCGGCACCAGCAGCGAGACGGTCAGCGGCGTTTTCACCCCGGCGGCCTGCAACAGCGCTTTTGCTTTCTCCACATCGCGCGGCGCAACAGGTAGCTTGACGTGATACGGGCTGACCGGCGAGAAGGCCTGGTTTGCCGGGGTATAAAGCCCCTCGAATACCACCTGGTTGAGCGCCTCGCGGTCGATAGCCAGCGAGAAGGCTTCGCGCACGCGCGCATCTTTAAACGGATCGTTGGCCGGCACTTTGCCGTTATTGATATTAAACGTGATGCCCTGATAACCGAGGCCGGTCACCTTCGCCAGTTGCAGCTTGCTGTCGCCCTGCACAGTTTTCACATCGCTGGCAGCAACGCCTTCCGTCAGATCGAGATCGCCCGCACGCAGGTTCGCCAGCCGCACGGAGGCATCCGGGATCGGCAGATAGACCACTTTGTCGAAGTGGTACGCGCCTTTGTTCCAGTAGTTATCGAAGCGGGTCAGCACAATGCGATCCTGCGCGACGCGGCTGTCGAATTTATAGGGGCCAGAGCAGACCGGGTGCGCGGCGAAATTGGCTTTCTTCGCCGCCTCTGGTGCCAGCATCGCGCCAGCGCGGTCGGTGAGCTGCATCAGCAGCGCCGAGTCCGGCGTTTTCAGGTGCAGAGCGATCTGCATCGGCCCGGTCACTTCAACAGACTCCACCGACGAAAGTTCGCTTTTGCGCAGCGAGCCTGGCAGCGTCAGAGCGCGGTCGAGGCTGAATTTTGCCGCCGCGGCGTCAAACTTCTCGCCGTCATGGAAGGTGGCCCCTTCGCGCAGAGTCATGGTCAGGGTTTTGCCATCTTCACTCCATGTCCACGCTGTGGCGAGGCCCGGCACCACCTTCAGGTTGGCGTCGACATCCACCAGCCGGTCGCAGAGCGAGGCAAAGACAAAACGCCCGTAGTAGGTGCGCGCCAGATGCGGATCGAGCATATCGGGATCGGCGCCGAGGCCCACTTTCAGCACACTTTCAGCGTGGGTCGGCAGCGCCGCGCCCAGCAACATAACGCTTCCCAGAACGGTCAACAGAGAATTTCGCACAATCATTATTGTTTCCTTTAACGGGACGAGTGAGAGGCTGCCTGTTCAAACAGCGCGCGGCGGCGCAGGAAGGCGGCGGAAGGTGGAGCAATCTGGATAACGCTGCGATCGCGGTTAATCTCCTGCCAGCGATGGCAGGCCACCTGGCGGCCACCGTCGAGTAGCTGGTTAATCGGCTCAAGCTGGCGGCACTCATCGCTGACATAGGGGCAGCGGGTGTGAAAACGGCAGCCCTGCGGCGGGTTGGCCGGGTTAGGCAGATCGCCCTGCAACAGCGGCGTTTGCCGCTCAAGACCCGGCTGCGTCTGCGGCGCGGAGGCGATCAGTGCCTGGGTGTAGGGGTGCAGCGGTGCATCGAAAATCTCTTCAACCGTTGCCATCTCGACAATCTGCCCGAGATACATCACTGCCACGCGGTCACTCATATGGCGGATCACCGCCAGACCGTGGGCGACGATAATCATCGTCAGGCCAAACTGCTGCTTGAGGTTCTCCAGCAGGTTGACCACCTGCGCCTGCACCGAGACATCGAGCGCCGACACCGGCTCATCGCCGAGCAGCAGTTTCGGCCCCGAAGCCAGCGCGCGGGCAATGCCGATACGCTGGCGCTGGCCGCCGGAAAACTCATGGGGGTAGCGACGCGCCCAGGCGGCGGGCAGCCCGACGGTGGAGAGCAGTTCCGCCACGCGCAGCTGGCGATCGCTTTTGCCCATCTTCTGGTGCAGCCACAGCGGCTCGCCGACGATCTGCTCAACGGTCATGCGCGGGTTAAGAGAGGCAAAGGGGTCCTGAAAGATAATTTGCAGTTCGCGGCGCAGCTGGTTAACGCGCGCGCCGCTGGCATGGGTGATCGCCTCGCCCTGGTAATAAACCTCGCCTTCGGAGGCGGCGAGCAGGCGCAGCAACAGGCGGCCGAGGGTCGATTTACCGGAGCCGGATTCGCCGACAATCGCCAGCGTTTCGCCGGGATAAACCGTCAGCGAGACGCGATCGACGGCGGTGACATACCGTTTTGGTGCAAAGAGGCGCGACGGCCCGGCAAAGCGTTTGCTGAGATCGTGGGCTTCAAGAATCGGTGTGCTCATGCGGTTTCTCCCAGCGCGATATGCTGTTCAAGGGGCGCGCGGAAACAGGCCACCAGGTGACCTGGCCCCTGCGGCTGTAAGGTCGGTTTTTCCTGATGGCAGCGCGTCTGCGCAAAGGGACAACGGGTGGCGAAGCGGCACCCTTTCGGCATTGCTTCCGGCAGTGGCACCGCGCCGGGAATAGTGGAGAGCGGGCCTTTGCGTGCGCCGAGGGAGGGGATCGAGCCCATCAGGCCAATGGTGTAGGGGTGCTGCGGATCGGCAAAAATCGCCTCGACGCTCCCCTGCTCCACCACCTGACCGGCGTACATCACCGCCACCTGCTGCGCCACTTCTGCCACCACGCCGAGATCGTGCGTGATCATCAACACTGCCGTGCCGGTCTCGGCCTTCAGGGTGTTGAGCAGGGCGAGGATCTGCGCCTGGATGGTGACATCCAGCGCGGTGGTCGGTTCGTCGGCAATCAGCAGCCGGGGGTTATTAATCAGCGCCATGGCGATCATCACGCGCTGGCGCATACCGCCGGAGAGCTGGTGCGGGTAGGCTTTAAGGCGCATCTCCGGGGCGGGAATCTGGACTTTTTCGAGTGTTTGTAGCGCCGCTGCCATCGCCTCACTGCGCGAGACGTTCTGGTGGCGCATCACCGCTTCACTGAGCTGATCGCCTAACGTGAACGCCGGGTTAAGGGAGGTCATCGGCTCCTGAAAAATCATCGCCAGCGCGTTGCCGCGCAGGTCGGCATAGTCACGCGGAGCAAGCTGGCGCAGATCCTGGTCGCGAAAGTGCATCTCGCCGCTGACAATCTGCGCGCTGGTGGGCAGCAGCCCCATTAACGCCAGCGAAGTAATACTTTTCCCGCAGCCCGATTCGCCCACCAGCGCCAGCGTCTCACCGCGTTTTACGCTCAGAGAGATGCCATCTAATACGCTGACCGGCGATCCGGCAAACTGCACCTTCAGGTTGGTTATCCGCAGCACCGGCGCGGGATCGTGAAACGGGATCGTCGTCATGGCATATCGTCCTCAATGTGGATGGCCTGGATCAGGGCGTATTGCAGATCGAGCAGGTGCTCGCGCATCGCCATGGCGGCCGCGGCCGGCTTGCGATCGCGGATCGCCTGCATAATGCGGTGATGATGATCGTTATAGCGGTCGACCTTCGCCGGGGTACGCGCCAGCTCGCGCAGGTGGTGCCAGGCGGGTTCGCGGCGCACGGCGTCGAGGGTGTCGAACAGGCCAAGCAGCAGGCGGTTACCCGCCGCTTCGGCAATCGCCCGGTGAAAGGCGCTGTCCCACAGTTCATTGAGATCGGGATCTTCGGCACTGACGTTATCGATACGCTCAAGCATGCGCTGCATCAGCGCCAGCTGCTCCGGGCTTGCCCGCAGTGCCGCCAGCCGCGCCAGGCCTGGCTCAATCTGTAAGCGCGACTCCATCACTTCCAGCATATTGGTCTGCTGAACCAGCCCCTGTAGCGCAACGGGCGAGGCAGGCGCGGTGGGGCCGGTAAAGGTCCCTTTGCCCTGCTTGCGCCAGATGCGCCCCTCCTCCTCCAGCACGTCGAGGGCGCGGCGGATCTCGCGCCGCCCGACGCCAAACATTTCAGCCAGCTCGCGCTCTGTCGGCAGAGGAGTCCCTGGTGTTGACTCATACTGGTGGATAAGGCCACGAAGCTGTTCAAGCGCTGTGCTGGAGTTCGCCAGATAGCGTGAGGGTTTTTCCATATTGGTTCATCCGCGTTTTGCGTTATCTTTTTATTTCATAACAGCAAGTTATAGTTTTTATGCCTGCTGCCACTCAGGGTTTATTAAGCAATTTGCGAACCAATAGATCATTGGTTCAGTTATATTTTTGAAATATTTGTTAATACATTGATTTAAAGATGTTTATTTTTTGCCAGCAGTGGCGGGAAAAGCAGCGCTTCAGAGGATGAAAAACGGCGAATGCACAGTTTTTGTGCAACATGCGCACCAAAAAAGAGCAAAACGTTCACAAATGCACCGCCAGATGGGGCGGTGCCTGAAAGAGATG
This sequence comes from Kosakonia sp. S57, assembly GCF_016516575.1. NCBI lineage: Bacteria > Pseudomonadati > Pseudomonadota > Gammaproteobacteria > Enterobacterales > Enterobacteriaceae > Kosakonia > Kosakonia sp. S57. The sequence goes on from NZ_JACVUL010000029.1 coordinate 8,247, forward strand.
AGGGGTTTGTATTGCCCGATGGCGCTGCGCTTATCGGGCCTACGGGTGCGGTGCCTGAGAGAGATGTGGGGTTTGTACTGCCCGATGGCGCTGCGCTTATCGGGCCTACGGGTGCGATGCCTGGGTGAGCCGGGTGTGTATTGCCCGATGGCGCTGCGCTTATCGGGCCTACGGCTGCGGTGCCTGGGTGAGCTGGGGGTTTGTATTGCCCGATGGCGCTGCGCTTATCGGGCCTACGGGTTCGATGCCTGAGTGAGCCGGGTGTGTATTGCCCGATGGCGCTACGCTTATCGGGCCTACGGTTTCGATGCGTGGGTGAGCCGGGTGTTGTAGGCCTGATAAGGCGCAGCCGCCATCAGGCAATGGCTGACGGGTGCGCGGTAAGCTGCCCGACCGCAAGGCTGAAGGCGCGCAGCGCCTGGGCGACATCATCCTCTGTCACGCTCTCCGCCGGATGGTGGCTGATCCCGCCCGCACAGCGCACAAAGAGCATCGCCGACGGCCAGCGTTCGGCAATGGCAATCGCGTCGTGCCCGGCACCGCTCGGCAACAACATCGTGCGCCCCTGCACTTCCCGCACCGCGTCGCTTAACTGCGCACGCAGAGCTTCATCGCAGGGCGTGGCGGCGATGGTATAAAAAATCTCATGGCTAAAACTCACGCCGCGCCGCGTCGCAATCACCTCCGCCTGTGCCAGCAGGCGTTGCAGCAGCGCGTCGCGCGCTTCATCCTGCGGGCTGCGAATATCGAGCGTCAGGCTTACCGCGCCCGGGATGACATTCACCGCGCCGGGCTCGCACTGCAAGGTACCAACGGTGGCGACAATATCCGGCGCGAAGGCCTGGGTGGTCTGCTCAATAAACAGCAGCCATTCGGCGGCGGCGGCCAGCGCATCGCGGCGATGGCGCATCGGCACCGTCCCGGCATGGCCTGCTTCGCCAGTAAAGCGGGCGTGCAGACGGTGCGCGCCATTAATTGCGCTCACTACGCCAAGGGCGAGATCCTCCTGCTCCAGCACCGGCCCCTGCTCAATATGCAACTCGAGGTAGGCCGAGAAATCCGCCGCCGGGCGCTGGGCGGCAAAAATCGCATCGGCGCTCAGCCCGGCAAGGGCTAACGCCTGCGCCACGCTGACCCCCTGCGCATCTTCGCAGGCGAGCCACGAGGCGGGCCAGCTGCCGGTCAGGCCGCGGCTGCCGAGCAGGGCGATGTTAAAGCGCGTCCCCTCCTCATCAGCAAAACCGATAATCTCAATTGCCTGCGCCCCGCGCAGCCCGGCACGGTTCAGCGCATCCACCACTTCAATTGCTGCCAGCACGCCGAGCATGCCGTCGTAACGCCCGGCGTTGCGCACCGTGTCGAGATGGGAGCCGAGCAGCAGCGCCTGCGCACCCGGCTGCGCGGCCTCATAGCGCCCGCAGATATTGCCGACCGCATCCTGCCAGGTGTTCATACCCGCCTGCTGCATCCACTGCGCGACCAGCGCGTTGGCCTGCAAATGCTCCGACGAGAGATAAACGCGGGTCAGCCCCTCTGTGCTTTCGCTTAATTGCGCCAGCGCGTCGCAGCGCGCCATTACCCGACCGGCGGCGCAGGCGGCCTCCTCCTGACTTATCATGCGCGCGCTCCTTCATACACATCCCAGGCTGCCTGCATCGCCGCGCCCTGCACGGTGCGAAAACCGAGGCGATTGAGCACCGCTTCCAGCGCGGTGAGGGTTTGCAGGACGCAATCTTTGCGCGCGTTATAGCCCATGGTGCCGATGCGCCAGATCTTGCCCTGTAGCGGGCCGAAGGAGGTACCAATCTCAATATGGAAATCGTTCAGCAGGCGCTGGCGCACCTCTTCACCGTGCACCTCAGGCGGGATCACCACCCCGAGCACGTTATTCATCTTGTGGCGGATGTCGCCAAACACGCCCAGCCCCATTCCCTGGATACCGGCGAGCAGCGCGCGGCCGTGCAGTTCGTGGCGGGCAATCAGGTTATCCATCCCCTCCTCCAGCATAATGCGCGCGCATTCGCGGGCGGCGAAAAGCATGCTGGTGGCTTCCGTATGGTGATTAAGGCGCTCCGGCCCCCAGTAATCCATCACCATGCCGAGATCGAAATAGTTGGAGTAGATCATCTCCTCGCTGCCATCCTCGTGGGCCTCGGTGCGGATCCCCTGCTCAACGCAGCGGCGGGCGCGGATCGCCGCCTCCATGCGCGGGCTTAAGGTGATCGGCGCGCTGCCGGACGGCCCGCCAAGGCACTTCTGCAACCCGGCAGAGACCGCATCCAGCCCCCAGGCATCGCTCTCCAGCGCGTTGCCGCCAAGTGACGCCGTGGCATCGGTGTAGAACAGCACATCGTGGCGGCGGCAGATCTCGCCCAGTTGATCGAGGGGTTGCAGCATCGTTGTCGAGGTGTCGCCCTGCACCGTCAGCAGCAGGCGCGGCTTAACGCGCTTGATCGCCTCTTCAATCTGATCCGGGGTGAAGACTTCGCCCCACGGCACCTCGATGGTATGCACCTCAGCGCGGCAGCGGCGGGCGATTTCACAGAGCAGGTGACCGAAGCGGCCAAACACCGGCACCAGTACGCGGTCGCCGGGGCGAATGGCAGAGACGAGGATCGCCTCAATACCGGCGCGCGAGGTGCCATCCACCAGCATCGTCCAGCGGTTTTCAGTGCGAAAGACGCCGCGATAGAGCGCCATCACCTCATTCATGTAGCCGGTCATCACCGGATCGTACTGGCCGATAAGCTGGCTCGCCATCGCACGCAGCACGCGCGGATCGGCATTGATCGGCCCCGGCCCCATCAGCAGGCGTTGAGGCGGGTTGATTTGTGAACTGTGGGAGAGATCAAACATTGGCACGTCCTTCATCCGGTCAATGAAACAAAAGGTTCTTATTTGCTATTTCTGCAACTAATGTGCCATGGACGGAGGGGACGGGACTGCGGGGTAAACCACAAAATCGGGGGCACAGCGTGCCCCGTGAGGTGTCATCAACGTGGTGCGAAAGCACCAAAAAAGTGCATCAGCGCGGTTCGAGTTCGTCGAGATCCTGATAGAGCGCAGCGATAGTGTGAATGCGCTGGCGCCCTTCGCTAAGCGTGGTGTGCAGCAGCGCGTTAGCGAGCAAGTTCACCAGGCTCATGGCGCTGCTGTAGCTGTCGAAGGCCGAGACGCTCTCCAGCGGCAGGCCGATATGCCAGCGGCTAACGGCTTTCAGCCCGCTGGCCTGCGCTTCACTCAGCACCAGCACCGGCACGCCGCGGCTTTGCAGCGTCTCCAGCAGCGGACGCACGCCGCGCGGACGACGGCGAAACGCCACCATCACCACCATATCCTCCCCGGTGAGATCGACAATCTCTTCTGCCAGCGTCTGCCCCGGCTGCGGCATCACCGCCACCTGCCCGCGGCTTTGCAATAACTGCTGGCGCAGATGCAGCGCCACCGGCGCGCTGTTGCGAAAGCCGATAATCACCACCCGCCGGGCAGCGCTCAGGGCAGCGTTAATGGCGGCAAACTGCTCCGCATCAAGGCTGTTGATCCACTGGGTCAGGTTCGCCATCTCCTGCTTATAGTGGCGCGCCAGCAGCGTGTTGCCCTGCACCGCCTCGCGGCTTTCCGCCAGCGGCATCCCGCTCTGGCGCAGGGTGCGCAGCTCATCGCGCATCGCTTTGAAGTTGTCGTAACCGAGCCGGCGAAACAGGCGGCTGACGGTCGCTTTCGACACGCCGCTTAAGCGGGCAAGCTCCGCGCTGTTGTAGCTCACCAGGTCGTCGAAGTGGTCGAGAATAAAGGCGGCCACCCGCTGCTCCTGCGGCGAGAGGTGGTCGTAACACGCGCGTAAGCGCATATCGAGCTGCTGCATAACGCCTCCTGCAACTTTTGTTTCAGCTAAAGCTGACACAGTGAAACGTATCGCGTCAATCTGGAACAGCTCTTGCTTAGCACTCTGCTATACCCGCAAAAAAGGAAGCGTGACGATGCAGAGTAATATGGCCCCCTCCGGTATGGCGGTAACGCCCCACCACCTTGCCAGCGAGTCGGCGCTCTCGGTGCTGCGCCACGGCGGTGATGCGATTGAAGCGATGGTCGCGGCGGCGGCCACCATTGCGGTGGTCTATCCGCATATGAACGGCATTGGCGGGGACGGCTTCTGGCTGATCGTGCCGCCGAACGGCGAACCGCTGGCGATCGATGCCAGCGGCGCGGCGGGCCAGCACGCGACCACCGCCTTTTATAACGGGCATGCGCATATTCCCCATCGCGGACCGCTGGCGGCGTTAACCGTGCCCGGCACATTGAGCGGCTGGGAGGAGGCGCTGGCGTTCTCCACCTCACTCGGCGGCGGGCAGCTTCCGCTTTCGCGCCTGCTGGCAGATGCCATTCGCTACGCCGCCGACGGCATTCCCGTCACCCAGTCGCAGGCCAGCGCCACCCAGGCGAAGTACGCTGAACTGGTCGATGTCCCCGGTTTTGCCGACACCTTTTTACCAGAGGGCAGTGCGCCTTTGGCGGGGAGCCGCTTTTGCCAGCCGAAACTGGCGCGCACCTTAACCCGGCTTGCCACTGAGGGGCTGAGTAGTTTTTATCGCGGCCCGCTGGCAACGATTATCGCCGCTGAAATGGCGGCTTTAGGCCTGCCGGTGACCGCGCAGGATCTCGCCGCTCATCGCGCCCAGCGCCGCGTGCCGCTGCGGCTCGCGCACAGCCAGGGCAAGGTGTTCAACATGACGCCGCCCACTCAGGGGCTGGTGTCGCTGGCGATCCTCGGCATTACCGACCACCTGGCGATGGAACAGGCCAGCGAAGTGCAGACCATCCACCGAATTGTCGAAGCGACCAAAAAAGCCTTTGGCCTGCGCGACCGCTATATCACCGATCCGCGCCACGTCACGCTGCCGGTGCAGAGCCTGCTGGAGCAGGCACCGCTGGAACAGCTCGCCGCCAGCATCGATGAGCAGCGCGCCGCCCCCTGGGGCTCAGGCAAAGGGCCGGGGGATACGGTGTGGATGGGCGTGGTGGATAAAAACGGGCTGGCGGTGTCGTTTATCCAGAGCATCTATCACGAGTTTGGCAGCGGCGTGGTGCTGCCGGAGAGCGGCGTGCTGCTGCAAAACCGCGGCGCGGCCTTCAGCCTCGACCCGGAACATCTGCTGGCGCTGATGCCGGGCAAACAGCCGTTCCACACCTTAAACCCGGCGGCGGCGCGGCTTAATGATGGGCGCACCATGGTCTACGGCACGATGGGCGGCGACGGGCAGCCGCAGACTCAGGCGGCGATCTTTACCCGCCATGTGTTGCAGGGAATGGGATTGCAGGAGGCGGTCTGTGCCCCGCGCTGGCTGCTCGGGCGCACCTGGGGGCAGACCTCCGACAGCCTGAAGCTGGAGAGCCGCTTTAGCGAAGAGACGGCGCAGGCACTGCGCGCCATGGGCCATGAGGTGGAGTGGCTGCCCGGCTTAAGCGAAGCGACCGGCCATGCCGGTGCGATTGTGCGCCATGCCAACGGCATGCTGGAGGGGGCGTTTGATCCGCGCAGCAACGGCAGCGCGGCGGGTTTCTAAGGAGCGATGATGAACAACGACGCAACAGACTGGCCGGCGTGGATCCGGCTGATGGAGCAGATACTTGAGGTGCCGCTTGATGACGCGCGCCGCGCGGAGCTTGAGGTGCAGCTGGCGCGCATCGCGGCGATGGCGCAGCCGTTAATGCAGTTTCCCCTGTCCCCTCGTCAGGAAGGCGCGGGAGAGTACCGCTTATGAATCTGTCGATTGAGGATATTCAGCGCGGGCTGCGCGAGAAGTGGTTCAGCGCGCACGAACTGGCGCAGCAGACGTTATCGCGCATCGATCAGCTTAACCCCGGCATTAATGCTTTTACTGAAGTCACCGCTCCGCGCCTGCTTGCGGAGGCGGCGCAAATTGACCGCCAGATCGCCGGAGGTGAAACGCTGCCGCCGCTGGCGGGGGTGCCGTTTGCGGTGAAAAACCTGTTTGATATTGCGGGCGTGACAACGCTGGCTGGTGCGGAGTTGTTCAGCAACGATCCGCCCGCCGCGCAGGATGCCTTTGCCCTGCGCCAGCTTCATCGCGCCGGAGCGCTGCTGGCCGGGGCGCTCAATATGGACGCCTATGCCTATGGTTTCACCACTGAGAACAGCCACTACGGCGCGACGCGCAACCCGCGCGATCGCACCCGCGTGGCGGGCGGCTCCTCTGGCGGCTCGGCGGCAGCGGTCGCGGCGGGGATGGTCAGTTTCGCTCTCGGCACCGACACCAACGGCTCGATCCGCGTGCCTGCTTCTCTCTGCGGTGTGAATGGCCTGAAACCAACCTTCGGGCGTTTGTCGCGCAGCGGCAGCCACCCCTTTGTGCCGAGCCTCGATCATATCGGCCCGCTGGCGCGCACCGTCGACGATCTGACGCGGGTGTATGACGCCATGCAGGGGCACGATCCGGACGATCGCGCCCAGGCGGATCGCCCGCTTGAGCGAGCGCTTACGCAGATTACCCGCGACGATCCGCTGCGCTGTGCGGTGCTGGAGGGGTTCTTCACCACCTGGTGCGATAACGATGCCCGCGATGCCTTAAGCCAGGTGGCACGCGCGCTGGCAGCGGATCGCGCTATTACGCTGCCGCAGGCGGAGCTGGCACGTTCGGCGGCGTTTGTGCTGACCGCGGCCGAAGGGGGAAATGCGTACCTGCCCGCCCTACGCACGGCGGCGGATAAGTTTGAGCCGAACTCGCGCGAACGCCTGCTGGCGGGGGCGATGACGCCGTCGGCGTGGTATACGCAGGCGCAGCGCTTCCGCGCCTGGTTTCGTGATGAGACGCTGGCGCTGTTTAAGGATGTCGATCTGCTGCTCGCTCCCGCCACGCCGTGCAGCGCCACGCAGATCGGGGACGCGACAATGCGCATTAACGGCTGCGACCTGCCGGTGAAAGCGAGCATGGGGATGCTGACGCAGCCGATTTCGTTTCTCGGCCTGCCGGTGGTGACCGTGGCGCTGAAGAGCGAGCGCGGGCTGCCGATTGGCGTACAGATTATTGGCGCGCCGTGGCAGGAGGCGCGCTGTTTACAGGCAGCATGGCGGCTGGAGCAGGCCGGGCTTCTTTATCCGCAGGAGGGGGCATGAATCGGGACAATATTGACCGCCCGCTGATCCTCAATGAGGTGACGGCGGCGTTTTATCGTTATGAGCAGGCGTTGATCAGTAATGATGTGGCGGTGCTGGATGAGCTGTTCTGGGATGACGGGCGTACGGTGCGCTACGGGGCGACGGAAAACCTTTACGGCATGGCGGCAATCCGCGATTTTCGCCAGGCGCGGCCGTCAGCCGGGTTAGAAAGAGTGTTACGCAATACCACCATCACCACCTTCGGCGATGAGATGGCGGTGGCGAGCACCGAGTTTACCCGCGAAAACAGCGAGCGCATCGGCCGCCAGATGCAGACGTGGGTGAAGTTCCCGTTCGGATGGCGGATTGTCGCCGCCCATGTGAGTGTGATGCAGTAGGAGTGTTACAAAACCGCAGTCGTTATTCGTAGGCCGGATAAGCGTTAGCGCCATCCGGCAGTGTGATGCCGTAAGTCAGTGCGGTCTGTTTGCCGGATGGCGGCTGCGCCTTATCCGGCCTACAACACCGGCAAAATCGCGGTGGCCATCCGGCAACGGCGGAAGAGTTACCCTTCGTGCAGCCCGCATTCGCGTTTCAGGCCGAAGAAGCGCGTCTCCTCCTCTGCCATACCCGGCTCCCATTTGCGGGTGGTGTGGGTGTCGCCGACTGACAGATAACCCTGATCCCACAGCGGATGGTACTTAAGCCCCTGCTTTTGCAGATACTGGTACACCGTGCGGTTATCCCAGTCGATGATCGGCAGCACTTTGAACACGCCGCGCTGAATACCCAGCACCGGCAGCGCCGCGCGGCTACCGGACTGCTCGCGACGCAGCCCGGCAAACCAGGTTTGTGCATTGAGATCCGCCAGCGCTCGGTTCATCGGCTCGACTTTGTTGATCTGGTTGTACTTCTCAATCCCTTCCACGCCCTGCTCCCACAGCTTGCCGTAGCGCGCTTCCTGCCAGGCCGGGCTCTGCTCGGCGCGATAGACCTTGAGGTTTAAGTTGAGCTTCTCCGTCAGCTCATCAATAAACTGGTAGGTCTCCGGGAAGAGATAGCCGGTGTCGGTCAGGATCACCGGGATATTCGGGCAGACCTGGTTGACCAGGTGCAGGCTGACCGCCGCCTGAATACCAAAGCTGGATGAGAGCACATACTCACCCGGCAGGTTTTCCAGCGCCCACGCCACGCGCGCTTCGGCGGTGAAGGTTTCAAGCTGGGCGTTGGTGTCGGCCAGTTGCTGGTCGCGTTCCTCTTTCGCCAGCGCGTTGAGCGCGTTCAGATCGAGTATGGACATAGGTTCCTCACAGTTTTATTGCCGGGTGGCGTGTTCAGTGCCGGATGGCGGCTTTGCCTTATCCGGCCTGCAACGCTTATTCCCAAAAATCGCGCGCCGGATCTAATACCGGACGGATAATGCCGCTGCGCACGGTGAAATCGCCGAAGCCTTCACCCGCTTCGCGCTCCTGCGCCCAGCGACCGACGAGGGTGTCGATCTCGCCTAAGATCTCCGGCTCGGTAATGTTTTCACGGTACATGCGCGGAATACGCGTGCCGCTGCGGTTGCCGCCCAGATGCAGGTTGTAGCGACCCGGCGCTTTACCTACCAGGCCAATCTCCGCCAGCATCGCGCGGCCACAGCCGTTCGGACAGCCGGTGACGCGCAGCACGATATGCTCATCGCCGACGCCATGTTTCACCATCAGCGCCTCCACTTTGTCGACGAAGGATGGCAGGAAACGCTCCGCTTCCGCCATCGCCAGCGGGCAGGTCGGGAAGGAGACGCAGGCCATCGAGTTTTCACGCTGCGGCGTCACCGCATCCATCAGACCGTGGCTACGCGCCAGCTGCTCGATCGCCGCTTTCTGGCTCTCCGGCACGCTGGCAATGATCAGATTCTGGTTGGCAGTGATGCGGAACTCGCCCTGGTGGATCTTCGCGATCTCCAGCAGGCCAGTTTTCAGCGGGCGTCCCGGATAATCGAGGATGCGGCCGTTTTCAATAAACAGCGTCAGGTGCCAGTTGTTGTCGATCCCTTTAACCCAGCCGATGCGATCGCCGCGCCCGGTAAACTCATACGGGCGGATCGGCTCAAACGTGATCCCCGCGCGGCGTTCCACTTCCGCTTTAAAGGTCTCAACGCCGACGCGCTCAAGGGTGTATTTGGTTTTGGCGTTTTTACGATCGGTACGGTTGCCCCAGTCGCGCTGGGTAGTGACCACCGCTTCCGCCACTGCCAGCGTATGCTCCAGCGGCAGGTAGCCAAACTCGCTCGCCGTGCGGGCGTAAGTTTTCTTATTGCCGTGCTCAATAGAGAGCCCGCCGCCGACCAGCAGGTTAAAGCCGACCAGCTTGCCATTCTCGGCAATCGCCACAAAGTTCATGTCGTTAGCGTGCAGATCGATATCGTTCTGCGGCGGGATCACCACCGTAGTTTTGAACTTACGCGGCAGATAGGTCTGGCCGAGGATCGGCTCTTCATCGGTGGTGGCCACCTTCTCCTGATCGAGCCAGATCTCCGCATAGGCGCGGGTACGCGGCAGCAGGTGCTCGGAGATCTTCTTCGCCCACTCGTACGCTTCGGCGTGCAGCTGCGATTCGAACGGGTTCGAGGTGCAGAGCACGTTACGGTTCATGTCGTTGGCGGTCGCCAGCGCATCAAGACCTACGGAGTGCAGCATCTGGTGCACCGGCTTCACGTTCTTCTTCAGAATGCCGTGAAACTGGAAGGTCTGGCGGTTAGTCAGACGGATGCTGCCGTAAATGGTGTTGTCATGGGCGAACTTATCGATCGCCTGCCACTGTTTGGTGGTGATAACACCGCCCGGCAGGCGGCAGCGCAGCAGCATTGCGTGGCGCGGTTCGAGCTTCTGCTCGGCGCGCTCGGCGCGAATGTCGCGGTCATCCTGCTGGTACATGCCGTGAAAACGGATCAGCAGGAAGTTGTCGCCGGTGAAGCCACCGGTCAGACCGTTATTTAAATCTTCGGCGATGGTGCCGCGCAGATAGTTACTCTCAAGCTTCATGCGCTCGGCATCGGCCAGTTTGCCTTCGACCACCAGAGGGCCGGGATGTTTTTCGCTCATTAGTAGACATCTCGCTGATAACGGCGCTCAACGCGCAGCTCACTTAAAAATTCATCCGCCGCTTCGGTATCCATGCCACCGAATTCGGCAATCACGTCCAGTAAAGCCTGCTCAACGTCTTTCGCCATGCGATTGGCGTCGCCGCAGACATAAATGTGGGCACCCTCATTGATCCAGCGCCACAGCTCTGCGCCCTGTTCGCGCAGTTTGTCTTGTACGTATATTTTCTCTTTTTGATCCCGCGACCAGGCGAGATCGATACGGCTCAGCACGCCCTCTTTCACATAGCGCTGCCACTCCACCTGGTAGAGGAAATCCTCGGTAAAGTGCGGGTTGCCAAAGAAGAGCCAGTTTTTGCCCGGCGCTTCATCGGCGGCGCGCTGCTGCATAAAGGCGCGGAACGGCGCAATGCCGGTGCCAGGACCAATCATAATGACCGGCGTTTCCGGGTTGGCCGGCAGGCGGAAGTGGTCGTTATGCTCGATAAAGACGCGCACTTCGCCCTCCTCTTCCACGCGATCGGCGAGGAAGCTGGACGCACCACCGGCACGCGGACGGCCTTCAATCTCGTAACGCACCACGCCGACGGTGACGTGCACTTCACTCTCCACTTCTGCCTGCGCAGAGGCGATGGAGTAGAGACGCGGCGTCAGCGGGCGCAGCAGGCCAATCAGCGCATCAGCATCCAGTTGCGCCGGGGAGAAGCGCACCATATCAACAATAGGCGTGGTCGCGGCGTAGTGCTGCAACTTCGCCTTATCACCCACCAGCGGCAGTAGGGATTCGCTGCGCGTCAGAGTGGCGTAGTTCTCAACGATATTGGCGGTGTTAACGGTCAGCTCGAAATACCACTGTAAAGCTTCAGCCAGCGGCAGGGTTTTACCGTCAACGGTGACCGGCTCGTCGCCCTTCAGCCACAGCAGCTCCACCAGCTCTTTCACCAGCGCCGGATCGTTCTGGTACCAGACACCGAGCGCATCGCCAGGCTGGTAGCGCAGGCCAGAGTCGCCAAGATCGATTTCGATATGGCGAACATCTTTTTCCGAGTTACGGCCGGTGATTTTCTGATTAACGGAGAGCGTCGCGGCGAGCGGTGCTTCTTTAGTGTAGGGGCTGGAGGTGACTTCATTCACCGCGCCGCTGGCGCTGGCTGCGGTCTGCGCAGGCGTGGCGGCCGGGGCGCGGGCTTTCAGCACCTCGACGACGCGCGCACGCCACTCGGCGGCGGCGGCCTGGTACTCAACATCGGCATCAACGCGATCGAGCAGACGCTCGGCGCCCAGCTCTGCCAGCTTGCTGTCGAAATCTTTCCCCGCCTGGCAGAAGAACTCATAGGAGCTGTCGCCGAGGCCAAACACCGCAAAGGCGGTGTCGGTAAATTTCGGCGCTTTTTTCGAAAAGAGGAATTTATGCAGTGCTACCGCTTCTTCCGGCGCATCCCCCTCGCCCTGCGTCGAGGCGACAATTACCAGCAGCTTCTCGTTGGCAATCTGTTTGAATTTATAGTCGCCCGCGTTGACCAGATTGACGCTCAGTTTCGCCGCCAGCAGATCGTCGCGCAGCGCTTCAGCGACGCGGCGCGCATTGCCGGTCTGCGAGGCGGAGATCAGGGTAATCGATGGGGTTTCGGCAACGGGTGCAGCGGTGGCAACGGCCGCCGCGCCGGGCTGCTGATTGAGCACGCCCCAGAAATAGCCGGAAACCCAGGCGAGCTGGGTGGGAGTCAAATCGGTGGTGGCCGCCTGGAGGCGCGCCAGTTGCTCCGGGTTTAACGGGAGCAACGCGGAAGATGGGGCCTGGGTTGTCATGCGTCGTTATGTTCCAGTAGCAAAGCTGTTTTTATGTTTTGAAAAACAGAAGAGAAAGTAAGGTTAACGGCGGGGATAATAACAATTAAAGAAAGGTTGGAAATAATAAATAACCAAAAGGACTAACCTGTTTTAGCTATCATCCTTAACAGTAAAACAGGTTGAATAAGTCACTGAATTTTATTGATAAATCGCCTACATGGTTAAGCGCGCGCGGCGGTAATCGTTTTTAGCGGTTTTAGTTAATGCTAAAAAAGGTCATTTCCGCTACCATTCGGCGGTTTTTGTAGCCTGAGAGTGCATTATGTCGACCACCTTGTTTAAAGATTTCACCTTCGAAGCCGCGCACCACCTGCCCCATGTTCCTGAGGGACATAAATGCGGCCGCCTGCATGGCCACTCCTTTATGGTGCGCCTGGAGATCACCGGCGAGGTGGACCCTTATACCGGCTGGATTATGGATTTCGCCGAGCTGAAAGCGGCGTTTAAACCGCTCTACGACAGACTGGATCACTACTATCTGAATGAGATCCCGGGGCTGGAAAACCCGACCAGCGAAGTGCTGGCGAAATGGATTTGGGATCAGATGAAGCCGGTTGTGCCGCTGCTGAGCGCGGTGATGGTGAAAGAGACCTGCACCGCCGGATGCGTCTACCGCGGCTGATCCTCTGCGTAAAACAACAAACCCGCCGCTGGCGGGTTTTGTTTTTTAGGCGATGTTGAGATATTTGTGCGTCTGCATCGACAGCCGCCAGTTGCGCGCAATGCAGGTTTCAATACACAGACGCGTGGCGTCCTCTTTCTGGCTGATCGGTTGCAGGGCGATAACCCGCTGCTTCTGATCGTGCAGCTGCGCCAGCAGTTCATCCAGCGCTTCGATATCGCGCATGCGCCCGACCGGGTGCTTGATCTCATCGGCGCGCTCCAGCGCCTGCTGCAGCACATCATACCCGCCGCGCATATTCACCTTCGGCGAAACCGTCACCCAGGTGGAGTGGGAAGTGCGCACTTCGTGGGTGCCGCTGGTTTCGATCTGGCAGCTAAAGCCATGCTTCTCCAGCAGTGCGGTGAGCGGAATAAGGTCGTGAATGCAGGGTTCGCCGCCGGTGATCACCACGTGGCGTGCCGTCCAGCCCTGGCGCTCAATAATGGCGAGCAGATCTTCGCTGCTGGCCGCGCCCCACTTGTCGCTCTCTTTGGTCTTGCCAAGAATGCTGTAGAGCGACACCTCCCGATCCGCGAGCTTATCCCAGGTGTGTTTGGTGTCGCACCAGGCGCAACCAACCGGGCATCCCTGTAAACGAACAAAAATGGCGGGAACGCCGGTGAAGTAACCCTCGCCTTGCAGGGTCTGGAACATCTCGTTAATCGGGTACTGCATGCTGGCTCTTTATCGAAGTGAAAAAAGGGATTATTGCAGATAACCCGCCGCCGATCATGTGCCATTTGCGCTTTGCCGCAACATCTCCGGCGGGCAGTACGCCATTTATGGCGAATTGTCAGCGGTGAAAGAGTGCCGCTATGATGTGGCGAATCTACCCCAGCCCTGCAAGGAAGTTGCTTTATGGCACGCGTAGTCACCTTATTGCTGCTGCTCGTGAGCCTGACGTTTCAGGCTCATGCGCTCCCGGTTCCGTCGATGCGCGGCTTCGTCAACGATCCGCACGCCCTGTTTGCGACCGAGGATAAGTTGTCGCTTATTAGCGAGGTTGCGGAGATTAACAGGCGAACCGGCGCGCAGGTCGCGGTGCTGGTGCTGCCCTCCCTTGAGGGAGAGAACCTCGAAACGTTTGCCACACAAACCTTTAATACGTGGCGGCTGGGCAGTGCGCAGCGAAATGACGGTGTGCTGATCCTTGTGGCGTGGCAGGATCGCCGGGTGCGCGTTGAAGTCGGGCGCGGTCTTGAAACCACCATCAGCGATGCGCTGGCAAGCCAGGTGATCAAAGAGCAGATGCTGCCCTACTTCAGGGAGGGGGATCTGCTCTCCGGCTTACAGCACGGGCTGAAAGGGATTGATGCGCTACTAAGCGGGCAACCCCTGCCGTCGCCCGCCTCCGCCTCGTGGGCCTGGGTGCGCGGAAAACTGATTAACTTCTCTTACTGGCAAGGTTTGCCCTTTCTCGCCGTCGGCCTCTTTTTACTGATACTCAAGCGTAAAAAGAGAACGGTGCGGGTGATCTTTTTTGGCTCGTTGTTACTGACCCCGGCGCTCGCTATTACCTCTGAGTTTGTCTCCTGGGTAATGCCTTTTGTCTGGCTCAGCTTCTCCATCCCTTTTATCAGCATCTTTTCGGGATTGTTCTTCCTGTGGCTCTACCCGCAGCGCTTGCTGGCTGTCGGCGGCGGTACGATGCGCGATGACAGTGCAACCTGGACCTCGACCACCACCAGCCACCTTCACCACCATTCGGGCGGCGATAGCGGTAGCCACAGCAGCAGCGACAGCTCAAGCTCCGGCGACGGTGGCTCCAGCGACGGCGGCGGCTCGTCAGACAGCTGGTGATCTTATTGCGTCGGTAAAACGGCGCGTGATCTGCTGCGGGCGGGTAATGGCCCCGCCCACCACCACCGCATGGGCACCCAGTGCCAGGCAGCGCGCCGCGCGCTCGGGGGTATCAACATTCCCTTCGGCAATCACCGGAATGGCAACGGCTGCCAGCACGGCTTTGAGCAGGGCAAAATCGCTCTCCGGCAGCGTATGGCCTTTTGTCTGCGCCGTATAACCGTAGAGCGTGGTGCCGACGCAGTCGAAACCGAGCTGCTCTGCGATTAGTGCCTCTTCAACGCTTGCGATATCCGCCATTAATAACAGCGCGGGCCAGCGGGCGCGGATCCCGGCAACCAGTTGGGCGAGGGTTTCGCCACCAGGGCGCGGGCGCTGGGTGGCATCAAGCGCAATCATCTCTGGCGCGGCGGCCACTAACTCTTCCACTTCGCGCAACGTTGGAGTGATAAACACGTCGCTATCAGGGTAGTCGCGCTTGATAAGACCAATCACCGGCAGTGCGACCTGCTGTTTGATAGCCTCAATATCCGCCACGCTGTTAGCCCGAATTCCCGACGCGCCACCCTCGGCGGCCGCCAGCGCCATCCTCGCCATAATAAACGGGCTGTGCAGTGGCTCATTTTCCAGCGCCTGGCACGAAACGACCAGCCGGCCTTTTATTTGCTTTAACATCGTCGGCCTCCCTCTGACTGTTTAATGTTATCTCTATTATTGTCGTTAACAGCGAAAGTGCCTGCCCGCGATTAGCGCATGCGAATCGTCTAATAAGATTTTTAAAGGGGAAAAAGGATGTAAGCAGAGATTATTTATTTTACATATAGAAATAATTTACGCTTTTATTTCACGCTGATGAAAGGCAATTAAAAATAAATAAAATCAGCTATATAGATAATTTATTTATCTTGTCTGGATTTTTTCCCCGGCTTCGCTGTCCTATAAAAATCCCCCGCGACACTTTCCTTAAATTAAGCTTAATTTTTGCTTTTTCACGCCGCGTGTTTATTTATCTGGCGTTTACTTTTCTGCTCCTACAATCCGCCCATTCAACCATAATGGGATAGCAAGCATGACCACACTATTAATAACGGGCGCAACGGGTTTTCTGGGCGGAGCAGTATTAGAAAAGATCCTGCAGCGCAATGAAAAGGTCAATTTATTACTGCTGGTGCGCGCCGCCGATCGCGAAAGCGGGCTGGCACGCATTGTCACCAATATGCGCAAATTTAATCTCAGCGAGGCGCAGCTTGCCGCCCTCACCGCCGGGCAGATCCTTTGCGGTGATTTGGGCGAGCCGGAGAGCTTTCTCGACGATCCGCGCCTTGAGCAGGTTACCCATGTAATCAACTGCGCGGCGGTGGCCTCATTTGGCAGCAATCCGCTGATCTGGAAAGTTAACGTCGAAGGTACCCTCGCCTTTGCGCGCCGGATGGCGCAGGTAACGGGCTTGCAACGCTTCCTGCATGTCGGCACGGCGATGTCGTGTACTCCGGAGCCGGATTCGCTGGTAGCGGAAAATGCAGAGTTCCGTGAAAACGCGGAGCATCTTGTGGCATATACCCACTCCAAATCGACCATTGAACAGCTGATGCGCCAGCACTGCCCGCAGCTGCCGCTGGTTATCGCCCGTCCCTCCATTGTGGTTGGACACACGTGCCACGGCTGCCAGCCGTCGACCAGTATTTTCTGGGTCTTCAGTATGGGGCTGATGCTGCAAAAATTTATGTGCTCGCTGGAGGATCGCGTGGATGTGATCCCGGTCGATTACTGTGCTGATGCCCTGCTGATGCTGCTGGAAAAAGAGATGGCGCATGGGGAAGTGGTGCATATCTCTGCCGGGGAGGAGAACAGCGTGCGCTTTGCGGATATCGACAGCGCGATGGCGCTGGCGCTGGAGAAAGCCCCGATTGCCGATAACTACGCGCAGGTGAGCTATGAGACGCTGGTGAAGATGCGCCGCGAACTGAAGGATATCTTCGGGCCGTGCAATGAGCGGCTGATGCTGAAAGCGATGCGGTTATATGGTGCCTTCGCCACGCTCAACGTGCGTTTCAGTAATGATAAGCTGCTGAGCCTCGGCATGCCGAAACCGCCGCGCTTTACCGACTATATCGCCCGCTGTGTGCAGACGACGCGCGGTTTGACCATTCCGCAGCAGATGGAAGTCGATTTTAAGTAAAAAAAAATGCCAGTCATTCGACTGGCATTTCTCTAAGACAAACGCGCAGGGATTATGCCTGGCCTTTGATCTCTTTACGACCGTTGTACGGTGCTTTTTCGCCCAGCGCTTCTTCGATACGAATCAGCTGGTTGTATTTAGCAACGCGGTCAGAACGGCTCATGGAACCGGTTTTGATCTGGCCAGCCGCAGTTCCTACCGCCAGGTCAGCGATGGTTGCGTCTTCAGTTTCGCCAGAGCGGTGAGAGATAACGGCAGTGTAGCCCGCATCTTTCGCCATCTTGATTGCAGCCAGAGTTTCGGTCAGAGAACCGATCTGGTTGAATTTGATCAGAATGGAGTTAGCGATACCTTTGTCGATACCTTCTTTCAGGATCTTGGTGTTGGTTACGAACAGGTCGTCGCCCACCAGCTGGATTTTGTCGCCCAGCACTTTGGTCTGGTATGCAAAGCCGTCCCAGTCAGATTCGTCCAGGCCATCTTCGATGGAGACGATCGGGTACTGTTTGGTCAGCTCTTCCAGGAAGTGAGTGAACTCTTCAGAAGAGAAGGCTTTGTTACCTTCGCCAGCCAGCACATATTTGCCGTCTTTGTAGAATTCAGATGCTGCGCAGTCCATCGCCAGAGTGATGTCTTTGCCCAGTTCGTAGCCTGCTGCTTTTACCGCTTCAGCGATAACAGCCAGTGCTTCGGCGTTGGAACCCAGGTTCGGCGCGTAGCCACCTTCGTCACCCACAGCGGTGTTCATGCCTTTAGACTTCAGCACTTTCGCCAGGTGATGGAACACTTCAGAACCCATGCGGATCGCTTCTTTAACGCTGGAAGCGCCAACCGGCTGGATCATGAATTCCTGGATGTCGACGTTGTTGTCAGCGTGCTCGCCGCCGTTGATGATGTTCATCATCGGAACCGGCATGGAGTATTTGCCCGGGGTGCCGTTCAGTTCAGCGATGTGCTCGTACAGCGGCTGGCCTTTAGAGGCAGCAGCAGCTTTCGCAGCAGCCAGGGAGACCGCGAGGATGGCGTTGGCGCCGAAGTTAGATTTGTTCTCAGTACCGTCCAGATCGATCATGATCTTATCGATGCCAGCCTGGTCTTTGGCATCTTTGCCAAGCAGCGCCTGAGCAATCGGGCCGTTAACTGCGCCAACTGCTTTGGTTACGCCTTTACCCAGGAAACGGGATTTGTCGCCATCGCGCAGTTCCAGCGCTTCGCGGGAACCAGTGGAAGCACCTGACGGAGCGGCAGCCAGACCAACGAAACCACCTTCCAGGTGAACTTCTGCTTCAACAGTCGGGTTACCACGGGAGTCGATGATTTCACGACCGATGACTTTAACGATTTTGGACATTAGGTTTTCCTCAGTACAAGTTAAACTAAAACTCCAGACAACAATGCACCCGTCGGGGTGCACTGTCTTTGTATATTTTACTTCGCCTGGCGCTTTTGATACTCGCTGGCGGCTTTCACAAAGCCGGCAAACAGCGGATGTCCGTCACGCGGCGTAGAAGTAAACTCCGGGTGGAACTGGCAAGCAACAAACCACGGATGGTTCGGCACTTCGATGATCTCGACCAACTGATCATCCCCGGAACGGCCCGCAACGCGCAGGCCCGCAGCTTCAATCTGTTTCAACAGCATATTGTTGACTTCGTAGCGATGGCGATGGCGCTCAACAATCGTTTCTGAGCCATACAGCTGGCGAACCAGGCTCTCATCGCTAAGCTGGCACTGCTGCGCGCCCAGGCGCATGGTACCGCCGAGATCGCTCTTCTCAGAACGCTGCTCAACGTTGCCCTCTTCGTCACGCCACTCGGTGATCAGCGCCACAACCGGGTACTTACAGTCTGGCACAAATTCCGTGGAGTTGGCGTTCTCCATCCCGACAACGTGGCGCGCATACTCAATCAACGCAACCTGCATACCCAGGCAGATGCCGAGGTAAGGAATATTGTTTTCACGCGCAAAACGCGCGGTGGCGATCTTGCCTTCTACGCCGCGGTAGCCGAAGCCGCCCGGGATCAGAATGGCATCGAGGCCTTTTAGGATCTCAACGCCGCGCGTCTCAACATCCTGCGAATCAATCAGCTTGATGTTGACGGTTACGCGGTTTTTCAGACCACCATGTTTCAGCGCTTCAATCACCGATTTATAGGCGTCCGGCAGCTCAATGTACTTGCCGACCATACCAATCGTGACTTCACCTGACGGATTCGCTTCCTGGTAGATCACCTGCTCCCATTCGGCGAGATTCGCTTCCGGGCAGTCTAAGCTGAATCGTTTACAAATATAATCGTCCAGCCCCTGAGATTTCAACAGGCCCGGGATTTTATAAATGGAATCGACATCTTTCAGAGAAATCACTGCTTTTTCTGGAACGTTACAGAACAAAGCAATTTTGGCTCTTTCGTTGGCCGGAACGGCGCGATCGGAGCGGCAAATCAGGATATCTGGCTGAATACCGATGGAGAGCAGCTCTTTCACAGAGTGCTGAGTCGGCTTGGTTTTCACTTCACCGGAAGCGGCCATGTATGGCACCAGCGTCAGATGCATGTAGAGAGTGCGCTCGCGGCCCACTTCTACCGCCATCTGGCGGATCGCTTCGAGGAATGGCAGGGATTCGATATCACCCACGGTACCGCCGATCTCAACCAGCGCAACGTCGTGGCCTTCGCCGCCGGCAATAATGCGCTCTTTGATGGCGTTGGTGATATGGGGGATAACCTGCACGGTCGCACCGAGATAGTCGCCGCGGCGCTCTTTACGCAGCACCTCGGAGTAGATACGGCCGGTGGTGAAGTTGTTGCGACGGGTCATCTTGGTGCGGATGAAACGCTCGTAGTGACCCAAATCAAGATCGGTTTCTGCGCCATCTTCGGTAACGAACACTTCACCATGCTGGATAGGGCTCATTGTGCCCGGATCGACGTTGATGTACGGATCCAGTTTCATCATGGTGACCTTGAGGCCACGGGCTTCAAGAATAGCTGCCAGGGAGGCTGCGGCAATGCCTTTACCCAGAGAGGATACGACCCCGCCGGTCACAAAAATATAGTTCGTTGTCATGCTGAACCTGAGAAGTTAGGTTTAAAAGACGGTGGAATAACCAGGACGGGAAAGCAGTATACCGGATGATGAGTTGCGCCACAAACTTTCATTCCCCCTCCCCTTCTCTCTTCAGGCCGCATTAGCGTTAGCTCTCTTGGCTGACGCCGCTTGTACAACAATTCTGAACGTTTACTGATTCGTGCTGTTGCCGCCCGGAAGCCCTAAGGATAAGCCGAAGCGGCGTTAGCGGAAACGTTTCAACAAACGTAATGAGTGTGAAAATAGCCCCTTTCCAGCAAATGTTTTTGACGCAAATCAAGCGCTTGCTATTTAAAAAATCACACAAATCGCGCTTGTTACCACAAATGCCTTAAAGATCATGTTCCTGGCGCTTTACCTGCTGCCAGATAGTTTCCATTGTTTCCAGATCTACGCCGGTCATTTCCAGGCCGCGCTCCTGAACCAGGCGTTCGACTTCGCGAAAGCGGCGCTCAAATTTGAGGTTCGCTTTTTGCAGCGCCACTTCCGCTTTAACGCCCAGGTGACGAGAGAGATTAACGGTGGCAAAGAGCAGATCGCCCATCTCCTCTTCAACGCGCGCCTGATCGACAACCGCCTGTTTCGCTTCGTCCATCACCTCGTCGATCTCTTCATACACTTTGTCGAGCACCGGGCCGATGGTGGTCCAGTCAAAGCCCACGGTTGAGCAACGCTTCTGGATTTTATGGGCGCGCATCAGCGCCGGCAGACTGTGGGGAATATCATCCAGCGCCGAGTGCTGCGCTTTCTCCGCCCGCTCGGCGGTTTTGATCTGCTCCCAGCGCTCAAGCACTTCGGCGCTGTTGCCCGCCTGCGCGTCGCCAAAAATATGCGGATGGCGGCGCTCCAGCTTGTCGCTGATGGCAGCACAAATATCGTTGAAATCAAAACGCCCCTCTTCCTGCGCCATCTGCGCGTAGAAAACGACCTGGAAGAGCAGATCGCCCAGCTCACCGCGCAGGTCATCGAAGTCTTCGCGCGAAATCGCGTCGAGCACTTCGTAAGTCTCTTCCAGCGTGTAGGGCGCGATGGTGGCGTAAGTCTGCTCTTTGTCCCACGGGCAGCCGGTTTGCGGGTCGCGCAGCCGTTGCATGATCCCGAGCAGACGTTCGATTTGAGTCATGAAAAATCCTTGCTAAAAAGCGATCCTCCCAAGACATGAGAGGATCGGGTGAAGAGACGATCAGCCGCCGTGCAGGCGACGCGCGTCGATAACGTCAGGCACCTGATTCAGTTTGCTAAGCACGCGGCCCAGCACCTGCAGGTTGTAGATTTCGATATTCATATCGATAGTCGCCAGCTGCTCGCGGGTGTCGCTGCGGCTGGCAACGCCCAGCACGTTGACCTTTTCGTTGGCGAGAATGGTGGTGATATCACGCAGCAGCCCGCTGCGATCGTTCGCCGTGACGCGCACCACCAGCGAGTAGCCCGCCGAGTAGCTTTCGCCCCAGACGGCATCGACGATGCGCTCCGGCGCGACGTTACGCAGCTCTTCCAGCTGATCGCAGTCGGCGCGGTGAATCGAGATGCCGCGCCCCTGGGTGATAAAGCCGACGATTTCGTCGCCCGGGATCGGCTGGCAGCAGCGCGCAATGTGGTGCATCAGGTTGCCAACCCCTTCGACCACCACGCGCCCGTTGTCCTTGCTACGGTTCTGCGGTGCGTAGGTCTTCTGCTGCAACTGCTTGAGCGCAGCGGCATCCTGCTCTTCGGCGCTCGGCTTGTTGAACTGCGCCTGCAGGAAGTTGACCATCTGGTTAAGGCGAATATCACCACCGCCAATCGCCGCCAGCAGCTCATCCAGCTCGTTGAAGTTGTAGCGCGGCAGCAGGTGCTTCTCCGCCTCTTTCAGGCTGATACCGAGGTGCGCCAGCTCATCGTCGAGGATCTGGCGGCCGGCAACAATGTTCTTGTCGCGATCCTGCTTGCGGAACCAGGCGTGGATCTTCGAACGCCCGCGGCTGGTGGTGACATACCCGAGGTTCGGGTTGAGCCAGTCGCGGCTCGGGTTCGGCTGCTTCTGGGTGATGATCTCAATCTGATCGCCCATCTGCAGCTGATAGGTAAAGGGCACGATACGGCCGCTGATTTTCGCGCCGATGCAGCGGTGACCGACATCGCTGTGAATATGGTAAGCGAAGTCCAGCGGCGTGGAGCCGGCGGGCAGATCCACCACATCGCCTTTTGGCGTAAAGACGTAGACCCGGTCGTCGAAGACCTGGCTGCGCACTTCGTCGAGCATCTCGCCGGAGTCCGCCATCTCTTCCTGCCAGGCAATCAGCTTACGCAGCCAGGCAATGCGATCTTCATGGGCGGAACGCGCGCCGGTCGCCGTCGCGGTGCCCTCTTTGTACTTCCAGTGCGCGGCGACGCCCAGCTCGGCATCTTCGTGCATCTGGCGGGTACGGATCTGGATCTCAACGGTTTTCCCGCCCGGCCCGAGCACCACCGTATGGATAGACTGGTAGCCGTTCGGTTTCGGGTTGGCGACATAGTCGTCAAACTCATCCGGCAGGTGGCGGTAGTGGGTATGCACAATCCCCAGCGCGGCGTAGCAATCCTGCAACCGTTCAGCAACGATGCGCACGGCGCGGACATCAAACAGTTCGTCGAACGCGAGATGCTTTTTCTGCATCTTGCGCCAGATGCTGTAGATATGTTTCGGGCGGCCATAGACTTCGGCTTTGACGCCTTCGGTCTTCATCTCGGCGCGCAGGTGGCCAACAAACTCATCGATGTAGTGTTCGCGATCGATACGGCGCTCATGCAGCAGCTTAGCGATGCGTTTGTACTCTTCCGGGTGCAGGTAGCGGAAGCAGTAATCCTCCAGCTCCCACTTCAGCTGGCCGATGCCTAAGCGGTTCGCCAGCGGCGCATAGATGTTGGTACACTCTTTCGCCGCCAGCACGCGCTCATCTTCAGGCGCATCTTTCACTTCGCGCAGATGGGCGATACGTTCAGCAAGCTTGATGACCACACAGCGGAAATCATCCACCATCGCCAGCAGCATGCGGCGGACGTTATCCACCTGTTCGGAGGAGACGGAATCAGTATGGGTCGCTTTTAACTGGCGGATGGCGGCCATGTCGCGCACGCCGTGGATCAGCTCAACCACCGCCGCCCCGACGTTTTCGCGCAGCACCTCTTCGCTGACCACTTCCGCATCGGCGAGCGGGAAGAGCAGCGCGGCGCGCAGCGTGTCGGTGTCCATACTCAGCATCGAGAGGATCTCCACCATCTCGATACCGCGTGAGAGCAGGATCTCCGCCTGCGGATGCCCTTGAGTTTGACGCAGACAATAAGCCCAGGTTTCGGTTAAGCGTTCACACGACGGCTGACTGGTAATGCCCAGACTGGCGATCCATTTGGCCGGATCGAATTCACCCGCTTTGTTCAAATGCGCACTGCGTACCGCAACCATTGTCCTCTCCTTTCAGGGACCGGGCCTGCCGAATTCGGCAAGCCGAAATTAATCATTTGTGTTTCACAAACAACACCATCGATTCCAGGTGACCAGTGTGCGGGAACATGTCCAGCATCGCCAGCCGCTCAATCTGGTATCCCGCACTCAGCAGCGCTTCACTGTCGCGTGCAAGCGTGGCGGGATTACAGGAGACGTAAACCACCCGGCCCGGCGACAATTTTATAATATGCTGCATCACACCCGCCGCGCCCGCGCGCGCAGGGTCGAGTAAAACTTTGTCAAACCCACGGCTCGCCCACGGCTGCTTTGTAACATCTTCCTCCAGATTTTCATGAAAGAATGTCACATTGTGCAAACCATTCTGTTGCGCGTTCTCCTGCCCTTTCGCCACCAGCTCGGCAACGCCCTCCACGCCAACCACTTCCGCCGCGCGTTTCGCCAGCGGCAGCGTGAAGTTCCCCATCCCACAAAAGAGATCGAGAATGCGGTCCTGTGGCTGCACATCAAGCCACTCCAGCGCACGGGCGACCATCTGCTGATTTACGCCATCGTTGACCTGGATAAAATCCCGCGGGCTGAAGTGTAAGGGTAGCCCGTCAGAAGCGTAGCAGGGAGTCTGACCAGTGATCTGCTCAACAATATCGCTTTGCGGCGCGAGATAAAGCGCAAGATGATGGGAATGCGAAAAGCGTTCCAGTTTTGCTCTGTCGGCGGCGTTTAACGGTGCGGTGTGACGCAGCACCATCAGCGGGCCATTATCCGCGTCGACCAATTCAACATGCCCCAGTTGGCGAGCGCCGCTTAATTCCGCCAGGCAGTCGCGCAGCGGCGTGAGCAGTGCTTCAAGACGGGGCACCAGCACCGGGCATTGTGTGACATTGACGATATCGCTGTCGCCCGCTTTGCGAAAACCCATCTCCAGACGCTGCGCTTTCGGCTGCCAGCTCAGGCTTAAGCGCGCGCGGCGGCGGTAACCCCACGGCTCATCGGCGATCACATCGTCGACATCCTGCTTCATCAGGCGTGCCAGCGCGGCGCGTTTGCTGCGCTGTTGCAGCTCCACGCTGGCATGCTGCTGCTGGCAGCCGCCGCAGACGCCAAAGTGCGGGCAGCGCGGCGCTACGCGCTCCGGGCTGTCGTTCAGCCGACGGCTCACTTCGCCACGGGCAAACTGGCGCTTCTCCTCTTTAAGGATAATTTCCGCCGTCTCTGCGGGTAACAAACCGGGAATAAACAGCGCTTTACCATTATGACGCGCCACCCCCTGCCCAAACGGGTCAAGGTCGTTTACTGTTACGGTTATTTTTTGACGAGTCGTCACGCGTCGTTTTGCAGAGTAGAATTGCGCCATTGCGGTGAAAAATCTCAATTACTGATCAATGGCCCCATTCTCCCATAACGGAATTCCATGACCAACTACAGCTTGCGCGCACGCATGATGATTCTGATTCTGGCGCCCACCGTACTTATCGGTGTGCTGCTCAGCGTCTTTTTTGTCGTCCATCGCTATAACGATTTGCAGCGTCAACTGGAAGACGCCGGTGCCAGCATTATTGAGCCGCTGGCGGTCTCCAGCGAATACAGCATGACGTTGCAGGATAAGGACGCCATCGGCCAGCTGATTAGCGTCCTGCATCGCCGCCACTCCGATATCGTGCGGGCCATCTCGATCTACGACAATAAGAACGCGCTCTTCGTCTCGTCGAACCTGCAACTCGAGGGCGACTCCCTCAAGCTGCCCGCCAATCAGCCCTTCCCGCGTAAGCTGAGCGTCACCCGGCGCGGCGATGTGATGATCCTGCGCACGCCGATCCTCACCGAAGGGTTTGCGCCCGCCAGCTCCTCGCTGCCGGCGGATAAGATCACCGGCAACTTGCTCGGCTATGTGGCGCTGGAGCTGGATCTCAAATCGGTGCGTTTGCAGCAGTACAAAGAGATCTTTATCTCCAGCCTGATGATCCTCTTCTGTATCGGTATCGCGCTGATTTTCGGCTGGCGGTTGATGCGCGATGTCACCAGCCCCATTCGCAATATGGTCAATACCGTCGACCGCATTCGCCGCGGCCAGCTCGATAGCCGCGTCGAAGGCTTTATGCTCGGCGAGCTGGATATGCTGAAAAACGGCATTAACTCGATGGCAATGTCGCTGGCGGCCTATCACGAAGAGATGCAGCACAATATCGACCAGTCCACCTCCGATTTGCGCGAAACGCTGGAGCAGATGGAGATCCAGAACGTGGAACTGGATCTGGCGAAAAAGCGCGCCCAGGAAGCGGCGCGTATCAAATCCGAGTTCCTCGCCAATATGTCCCACGAGCTGCGAACGCCGCTTAATGGCGTGATTGGCTTTACCCGCCTGACGCTGAAATCGGAGCTCAATCCTACCCAGCGTGACCATCTGCTGACCATTGAGCGCTCAGCCAATAACCTGCTGGCGATTATCAATGACGTGCTCGACTTCTCCAAACTGGAAGCGGGCAAACTGATTCTGGAGAGCATCCCCTTCCCGCTGCGCAGCACGCTGGATGAGGTGGTGACGCTGCTGGCGCACTCGGCCCACGATAAGGGGCTGGAGCTGACATTGAGTATCAAAAACGATGTGCCGGATAACGTGATTGGCGATCCGCTGCGCCTGCAGCAGGTGATCACCAATCTGGTCGGTAATGCGATCAAGTTTACGGAAAACGGCAATATCGACGTGGTGGTGGAGAAGCGTGCCATCAGTAATAACAAAGTGCAGGTGGAGATGCAGATCCGCGATACCGGCATCGGCATTCCCGAGCGCGATCAGTCCAGGCTCTTCCAGGCATTTCGTCAGGCGGACGCCAGTATTTCGCGTCGCCACGGCGGCACCGGGCTGGGGCTGGTGATCACCCAGCGGCTGGTCAATGAGATGGGCGGCGATATCTCCTTCCACAGCCAGCCCAATCGCGGCTCGACCTTCTGGTTCCATATCAATCTCGATCTTAACCCGAACGCTATCAGCGAGATGCAGCCGACCCGCTGTCTGGTCGGCAAACGCCTGGCCTACGTGGAGCCAAATGCGACGGCGGCGCAGTGTACGCTTGATGTGCTGAGCGAGACGCCGCTGGAGGTGATCTACAGCCCGTCGTTTTCTGCGCTGCCGCAGGCGCACTACGACATGCTGTTGATGGCGATCCCGGTGACCGTGCGCGAGCCGCTGAGTATGCAGCATGACCGCCTGGCGCGTGCCGCGGCGATGACCGACTATCTGCTGCTGGCGCTGCCATGCCACGCGCAGGTTGACGCCGAATCGCTCAAACAGGATGGCGCGGCGGCCTGTCTGCTTAAACCGCTCACCTCGACCCGCCTGCTGCCTGCGTTAACGGAATATTGCCGCATCACGCGGCTGGCAGAGCTGCCCGCGCCCGACGAAAGCAAATTGCCGATGTCGGTAATGGCGGTGGATGATAACCCCGCCAACCTGAAGCTGATTGGCGCGCTGCTGGAGGATCAGGTTCAGCAGGTGGAGCTGTGCGAAAGCGGCCAGCAGGCCCTTGAGCGGGCGAAGCAGATGCAGTTCGATCTGGTGTTGATGGATATTCAGATGCCGGAGATGGACGGGATTCGCGCCTGCGAATTGATCCGCCAGTTGCCGCACCAGCAGCAGACGCCGGTGGTCGCCGTTACCGCCCATGCGATGGCCGGGCAGAAAGAGAAGCTGCTCAGCGCCGGGATGAATGACTACCTGGCGAAGCCGATTGAGGAGGAGAAGCTGCGTAACCTGCTGCTGCGCTATAAGCCCGGCCATAGCGTCGGCCCATGGTTGACGCCGCTGGAGCCGGAAGCGGAGCAGACGCCGCCGGTTATTACCGTGGATGATGAAACGACGCTCGACTGGCAGTTAGCCTTGCGTCAGGCGGCGGGGAAATCGGATTTGGCGCGCGATATGCTGCATATGCTGGTCGAGTTCCTGCCGGAGATCCGCAATATGGTTGAAGAGCAGTTAGTCGGCGAAGCGCCCAGCGGGCTGGCGGAGGGGATCCATAAATTGCACGGCAGCTGTGGCTATAGCGGCGTACCGCGCCTGAAAAAGCTTTGTCATTTGATTGAGCACCAGTTGCGCAGCGGCGTGGCCGCCGAAGATCTGGAGCCGGAGCTTCTCGAATTGCTCGACGAGATGGACAACGTAGCGCGCGAAGCGCACCGGTTGATTGGTTAAGCGCGATCCCATTGCCGGATGGCGCGTAAACGCTTATCCGGCCTACGCGGTTTCAGCAGCTCTGTATCCGTAGGCCGGATAAGGCGCAGCCGCCATCCGGCATAACCATCCCACAGGCATATCGCACCCGTAGGCCGGATAAGGCGTAGCCGCCATCCGGCATAAACATCCCACAGGCATATCGCACCCGTAGGCCGGATAAGCGCAAGAGCCATCCGGCACAACCAGCCCCCCCAGGTATCCGGCAATCCTTACCGCAACCTCTGCCCCGCTTTTAATACCGCCGCCACGTTGCGGGCGGTGAGGCGCACATTCTCCCCGGCGTTGGCTAATGCCTCGTCGAGGGAACAAATGGTGTAAATCACGCTGAACACCGCATCGATACCGTGCTCGTGCACCACGCCAACATCGGCGGTCAGGCTGCCGGCAATGCCGATTACGGGAATATCATACCGTTTGGCGACCTTCGCCACGCCGACCGGGACTTTGCCATGCACGGTCTGGCTGTCGATTCGCCCTTCGCCGGTGATCACCAGATCCGCATCGGCCACGTGCTTATCCAGCGCCAGCGCATCGGTCACAATCTCAATCCCCTGGCGCAACTCAGCCCCGCAAAAAGCGTACAACGCCGCGCCCATGCCACCCGCCGCGCCACCGCCGGAGAGCGTTAACACATCGCAATCGAGATCGCGGGCAATAATCTGCGCGTAGTGCGCCAGCGCTTTATCCAGCCGCGCGATCATCTCCGGCGTCGCCCCTTTTTGCGGGCCGAACACCGCTGAGGCCCCCTCTTTCCCGGTGAGCGGATTGGTAACATCGCAGGCGACATCGATCCGGCACTGCGCCAGGCGACGATCCAGCTCGCTAATATCAATGCGCGCCAGGCGCTCCAGCGCCGCGCCGCCTGCGGCGATCTGCTCCCCCTGCTCGTCGAGCAGCTTTGCGCCCAGCGCCTGCACCATCCCCGCGCCGCCATCGTTGGTCGCGCTGCCGCCAATGCCGATAATGATCTGTTTCACGCCCGCATCCAGCGCATGGCGGATCAGCTCCCCGGTCCCCCATGAGGTGGTGATTAACGGATCGCGCTTCGCCGTCGGCACGCGCTCCAGCCCGCTTGCCGCCGCCATTTCGATAAACGCCGATTGCTCATCGCCGGAGAGGCCATAAAAAGCGTCGGCCTCCTCGCCAAGCGGCCCTTTAACCGTCACCTTCACCACCCGCCCCTGGGTGGCGGCGACCATCGCTTCTACCGTCCCTTCCCCGCCGTCCGCCACCGGGATTTTCACGTACTCAGCGTTGGGGTACACCTCGCTAAACCCCGCTTCAATGGCGGTCGCCACCTCCAGGGCCGTTAAACTCTCTTTGTAGGAGTCCGGTGCGATGACAATTTTCATAAGCCGTCCTTACGCATATTCACCACGGTAAGCATACACCTTGCGGGCAGCGGGAAATGCCAGCCCCCGCAAGGAGTGGCAATTTCATTAACGCACCATGCAGGGACGCTTGTTATCAAATTTCCAGTCGGGGATCAGGTACTGCATGCCCATCGCATCGTCGCGCGCGCCGAGTCCATGCTTTTGGTACAACTCGTTAGCCTTCATCACTTGATCCATATCCAGCTCAACGCCAAGACCCGGCGTGGTTGGTACCTGCACCATCCCACCTTTGATTTCAAACGGCGCTTTGGTCAGGCGCTGGTTGCCCTCCTGCCAGATCCAGTGGGTGTCGATGGCGGTGATCTTGCCCGGCGCAGCGGCGGCGACATGGGTGAACATCGCCAGTGAAATATCGAAGTGGTTATTGGAGTGCGAACCCCAGGTGAGGCCAAACTCATGGCACATCTGCGCCACACGTACCGAGCCCTGCATGGTCCAGAAGTGCGGGTCGGCCAGCGGAATATCGACCGATTGCAGCGACAGGGTGTGGCCCATCTGCCGCCAGTCGGTGGCGATCATATTGGTGGCGGTCGGCAGCCCGGTAGCGCGGCGGAACTCCGCCATTACTTCACGTCCGGAGAAGCCCTGTTCAGCCCCGCACGGATCTTCGGCATAGGCAAGCACGCCTTTCAGTTGCTTGCCGATGGCGATGGCTTCATCAAGCGACCACGCGCCGTTCGGATCGAGGGTGACGCGCGCCTGCGGGAAGCGTTTTGCCAGCGCGGCAATCGCTTCTGCCTCTTCCATCCCGGCCAGCACGCCGCCCTTCAGTTTGAAGTCGTTAAAGCCATATTTCTCATAAGCCGCTTCGGCCAGGCGCACCACGCGATCCGGCGTCATCGCCTCTTCATGGCGAATGCGATACCAGTCGCACGCATCATCTGGCTGGCTCTGGTACGGCAGCGGCGTCTTTTTGGCATCGCCGACAAAGAAGAGGTAACCGAGCATCTCTACTTCGCTGCGCTGCTGGCCTTCGCCGAGCAGGGAAGCGACGTTCACGCCAAGGTGCTGACCAAGCAGATCGAGCATCGCCGCTTCGATACCGGTAACCACGTGAATAGTGGTACGCAGATCGAACGTTTGTAACCCGCGCCCGCTGGCATCACGATCGGCGAAGGTGTTGCGCACGCTGTTGAGCACATTTTTGTACTCACCCAGCGTCTTACCGACCACCAGCGCGGCGGCCTCCTCCAGCGTCTGGCGGATCTTCTCCCCGCCGGGGATTTCGCCGACCCCGGTATGACCAGCGTTATCTTTAATGATCACGATATTGCGGGTGAAGAAAGGCGCGTGCGCCCCGCTCAGGTTCATCAACATGCTGTCGTGACCGGCAACGGGAATAACCTGCATCGATGCCACAACGGGCGTGGAACTATAAGTACTCATAATGGTGTCCTTTTGCTCTTTTAGTGCCGTCCAAAAACGGGGCGTTTTTTATCAAACGTCCAGCCAGGAATGAGGTACTGCATCGGGCCGGCGTCGTTGCGCGCGCCGCCCGGCAAAGTTTTATAGAGTGCGTGCGCTTTCTCAATTTGCGCCCAGTCCAGCTCAACGCCAAGACCCGGCGCGTCCGGTACGGCGATTTTGCCCTCGCGGATCTGCAAAGGCTCCTTCGTCAGGCGCGCGTCGCCCTCCTGCCAGATCCAGTGGGTATCAATCGCCGTTGGCGTACCCGGTGCAGCGGCGGCGACATGGGTAAACATCGCCAGCGAAATATCGAAATGGTTGTTGGAGTGGCAGCCCCAGGTTAAGCCCCAGTCGTCACACAACTGCGCGACGCGCACCGCGCCAGAAAGCGTCCAGAAGTGGGGATCGGCGAGCGGAATATCGACCGCGTTGAGCATTACCGCGTGGCCCATCTCCCGCCAGTTGGTGGCGATCATATTGGTGGCGACCGGCAGACCGGTGGCGCGGCGAAACTCCGCCATCACTTCACGCCCGGAGAAACCCTGCTCCGCGCCGCAGGGATCTTCCGCGTAGGTCAGCACATCGTTCAGCCCTTTGCAGAGGCGGATCGCTTCGTCGAGCAGCCACGCGCCGTTGGGATCGACGGTGATGCGCGCATCGGGGAAGCGCTTTTTCAGCGCGCGCACGGTATCGATCTCCTGCTCGCCCGGCAGCACGCCGCCCTTCAGTTTGAAATCTTTAAAACCGTAACGATCCTGCGAGGCTTCGGCAAGGCGCACCACCGCTTCGCTGCTCATCGCCTCCTGATGGCGCAGCCGGTACCACTCGTGGCTGCCCGGCGTCGCATCCAGATAGGGCAAATCGGTTTTCGTGCGATCGCCGACATAGAAGAGGTAGCCGAGCACGGTAACGGCATCGCGCTGTTTGCCCGGCCCCAGCAGTTCGCACACCGGGACATTCAGGGTTTTGCCGAGCAGATCGAGCAGCGCCGCCTCCAGCGCCGCGACGGCGTTAACGCGCAGTTCAAAGGTCCACGCGCCGTTACCGAAGGTGTCGAAATCCGCCGCCTGGTTGCCTTTGTGCACCCGCTGCACCACTTTGTTCAGCCGGGCGATCTCTTGTCCCACCACCATTGGCGTGGCATCGACCAGTGTTTGATAGATCACCTCTCCACCCGGCGCTTCACCTACGCCGGTCTGCCCGGCGCTGTCCGTCAGCACCACGATATTGCGGGTGAAGTAAGCGTTATGCGCGCCGCCGATATTCATCAACATGCTGTCGTGCCCGGCAACCGGGATCACCTTCATGTCGGTGATGACGGGCGTGGCTTGTGTATTCATCATTCGCGTCCTGTTACGGGTTTAAGTTCGATGCGTTTGATATTGCCCACCAGCACCAGGTAACTGAGCACCGCCACCAGCGCATGAACGCCAACGTAGATCAGGGCGCCGTTAAACGAGCCGGTGGTGCCGACGATGTAGCCAATCGCAATCGGCGTGACGATGCCGGAGATATTGCCGAACATATTAAACAGGCCGCCGCTCAGGCCGCTGATCTCTTTCGGCGCGGTATCCGCCATCACCGCCCAACCGAGCGCACCGATCCCTTTGCCGAAGAAGGCCAGCGCCATAAAGGCGATAATCAGGGTTTCCGAATCGGTGTAGTTACAGAACACCATACTCATCGAGAGCAGCATGCCCAGCACAATGGGCGTTTTACGCGCCACGTTCAGCGATCCGTAGCGGCGCATTAGCCAGTCGGAGATCACCCCACCAAGCACGCCGCCGACAAAGCCGCAGATCGCCGGGATCGAGGCCACAAAGCCCGCTTTCAGGATCGACATGCCGCGCGCCTGCACCAGATAGACCGGGAACCAGGTGATAAAGAAGTAGGTTAAGGCGTTAATGCAGTACTGCCCGAGATAAACGCCGATCATCATGCGCGAGGCGAGCAGCTGTTTGACCTGCCCCCACTTCTGCGCAAAGGGCACTTTCTGCTGATTGTTTTTCAGATCCATATTGATCAGCGCGCCGCCCTCGGCGATGTACTCCAGCTCCTTTTTGTTGACGCCCGGATGCTGGTTCGGCTCGTGGATCATCTTCAGCCACAGGAAGCTGATGAAGATGCCAAGCCCGCCCATAAAGAAGAAGACGTGCGACCAGCCCACTTCATGGGTCAGCCAGCCCATAATCGGCGCGAAGATCACCGTGGCAAAGTACTGCGCGGAGTTGAAGATGGCGACCGCCGTGCCGCGCTCCTGCGCCGGGAACCAGGCGGCAACGATGCGGCTGTTGCCCGGGAACGACGGCGCTTCTGCCAGGCCGACCATAAAGCGCAGGGTAAAGAGCGCGATGATGATGCCAAAGCCGCTGAAGAGATCGACGAACCCTTGCAACAGGGTAAAGAGCGACCAGGTGAAGATGGACCAGAAGTAGACGCGTTTCGAGCCGAAGCGGTCAAGCAGCCAGCCGCCCGGGATCTGGCCAATGACATAGGCCCAGGAGAAGGCGGAGAAGACATAGCCCATACCGACAGGATCAAGGCCGATAGCCTTGGACATTTCCGAGCCAGCAATCGATAGCGTAGCGCGATCGCCGTAGTTGAAGGATGTGACGATAAATAGCATCACCACGATCCAGTAGCGGGCGTTAGTGCGCTTTTCAGCGCCGCTCGCCGCCTGGCTTAATGCACTCATGGTTGTACTCCCGAAGCATAGATGTTCTTTTCAACATGCATCCTGTACGGCGCAACCTGTAGGGGAAGACAGAACGCTGTCGCTCTTTTTATGCCGCGGCCCGTCGCGTTTTCACTCCACGGCGGGCGGCTTTATTAACTGGCTCAAGGAGTATAAAAAGCGGCCTGGTAACTCTCACCGTGCATCAACACAACATTCGGCGACAGCTCAGCGCGGGTTTGGGGCATTAGCCCAGGGCGATGGGGGGTATTTCACGAAAATTGAAACAGACGATAAACGGCGGGGTAAAAGCGCAGGTCAGGTGCGAAGAGTGTGAATGGCGTCGCTTGACGGTTAATAAAAAGAGGCTAACCCTCCCGGCGCGCGGGAGGGAGACGGGCTTATTTCAGCAGGCTTGCCCACTGCTCAACCCACGGGTTGGAGACGCTTTCCGGCTCCGGATCTTCGCTGGCG
This sequence comes from Kosakonia sp. S57, assembly GCF_016516575.1. NCBI lineage: Bacteria > Pseudomonadati > Pseudomonadota > Gammaproteobacteria > Enterobacterales > Enterobacteriaceae > Kosakonia > Kosakonia sp. S57. The sequence goes on from NZ_JACVUL010000029.1 coordinate 41,631, forward strand.
TCAATCAGCAATACCTCGCCGATGCGCTGCGCGCCCTGCTCCTGCAACAGCGCATCAAATTTTTTCCCGCCGCCGCAGAAGTGGCTGTAGGTGCTGTCGCCCAGCGCAATCACGCCGTAGCGCAGCTCAGGCTGGTAGCCGACGGTGTCGCGCAGGTAGTGAAACAGCGGCGCGATGCTGTCCGGCAGATCGCCCTGGCCAGTGGTAGAGGTGACGACCAGCGCATAGTTGCCTTTGTTGCTCTCCCACTGCGCCGCTTCGGGATCTTCATACACCTTTGCCGTGTGGCCCTGGGCTTCTAAAATCGCCTGCGCTTCTTCCGCTACCAGCAGCGAATTGCCGTACATCGTGCCGACAAAAATGCCTATATTCGCCATGCTTATCACTCCTTGCGTGATTCCAGATTGCCCTCATCCTGACCGCTGAGCCCGCTAAACTCAACCCTTTCATTCTCAGGGAGAAGGCCACGCCAGCCGAACTGATCCAGCGCCTGCATCCACACCGCATCGAAGCCGGCACGCAGGGTTAGCGCCTCGCCGGTAAAGGGGTGTGTAAGGCTTAACTGGCTGGCGTGCAGCATCAGGCGGTTGAGGCCAAAATGCGCCGCCGCGCTGCGGTTTTGCCGCAGATCGCCATGCTTGCTGTCGCCAATAATCGGGTGGCGCAGATGGGAGAGATGGCGGCGAAGCTGGTGTTTGCGTCCGGTTTTCGGCTCCAGCTCGACCAGCCCATAGCGCGTAGAGGGAAACTTACCGATCGCTACCGGTAATTCGGTCGTGGCAAGGCCGCGATAGTGGGTTACGGCAGGCTGCGGATCTTTGTCGGTACGGGCGAATTTATCCGCTACTTTGTCCAGCTCCTCGACCAATGGATAGTCGAGCAGCGCCTCCTCCATCAGCCAGCCGCGCACAATCGCGTGGTAGCGCTTCTGCATCTGGTGCTGCTCAAACTGCTGGGATAAACGCCGCCCCGCTTCGCTGGAGAGCCCCATCAGCAGGACGCCAGAAGTTGGTCTGTCGAGACGATGGGCGGTAAAGACATGCTGACCAATCTGGTCGCGCACGGTCTGCATCACCACCACTTTTTCATCGCGGTCGAGCCAGCTGCGGTGCACCAGCCAGCCGGAGGGTTTGTTGACGGCAACCAGCCACTCATCCTGGTAGATTATCTCCAGCATCAGTGCGTTTCGTCGCTAAACAGCGCGTCAAGCTGCTGGAGATGAACCAGCATCGCATCGCGGGAGGGGTGTGTCGCCTCAAGGGCCATTTCATAATAGGGCGCGATGGCAAACGCCTGCGGCAGCGCCTGCTTGCTGTCGAGCAGCGCGTGCATACGTGGGATCAGCACCCACTGCAGCCACTCAAAGGGTGCAAGTGTGTCCATGCAGAAGGGTTGCGTGCTTTCAAAGGCGCTCAGCGCCGGGGCAGTGGTTTGCCAGAGATCGTGCTCGCGCAGCTGCGCTTCAATCAGCTGAAGCTGCTGGCGCACGCGTTGATGTTGAGTCATAAAAGCCCCCGTTTAATCAGACTGGCGCGCAGCATAGCAAAGAGCGGGAGAAATAAAAAAAGGGAGCACTGTAAAAACAGTGCTCCCGGTTCGTTTCGCAGCTATCCGGCTACCCGTGTGCTCCCTGCTCATCCATGAAAACTTTTCCTGCGGTCTCCTGACCCGTTCATCCTTAAACAGCGCATCATGCTCACACCACCCCGATGTGACCTGGCCTTATCCTTAAAGCGTGTCCTGGATCCTCCTGATCTACCGTCCATCCTGACCGGCTCTCATTCTCCGTCCTGGAGGTGTCCTTTAACGCACTCTGGCGATATCCTCTTACTTCGTCCTGAAGTCTGTCCGTGAAGCACCTTCCCGGTGTGTCCAGAAACAACATCATCCTGATGTACGTCTCTTAGTCAGACTCCGTGTCGACAGGAGATAGAATTACGTATTCCGGCCGGTCTTACAAGGAGACTTAACGACAAAGCTATGCCGTAATCGGCCATTAACCCCAGGGATTATCGTATTAACATTATGATTTCTAATTGTTTAAATAAAGATAACTCACGTGAGTTATAGAATACGAACAGCCGATCTCCTACAGCCTTTGTAAGAGATCTCTCACACGGGATGTAGGCTATGGGCTTACACGACGGGTTGCAGCTGAGTGAGGAATTCGGGCAGATCGCTGGCGAGACGCGTGCGTTTACGCGTACCGAGCGTCTCCTGCATCACCTCACCGCTCAGGTTACACACCGAGATGACATCCAGCTCGCTCTCGAGCGTGGCAATAAAAAGTGTAGGCGATAATTTGAGCCTTTTCTGCGTCACCAGGTGCCCAATCAGATTTTCCTGTACCCGGACAAAATCCGCTTCGCTCCAGGTTTGCAGCAGCGTCAGGGTGATATTCCCCAGCCGCGCGCCCATATCACCGGCAAACTGCGTGGTATAGAACGCATGGATCGGCGGTTGTACCACAATCTCCATCGCCTGTTCAACGGGGTGGACGTTCTGCTGTGCCGTAAAGGGCTGCGGCTGCCAGAAAACGGCGTCATCGGTAGAGGAGATAATGCAGGGCGAAGGAACGCCATACAGATCTTCACTCTGCGGCCAACTGCCGTGCGCCGCGTGCCACGCATCGCAATAACGTTCCGTAAAGGCTTTCAGCGCCTGAGCCGTCTCTTTTTCCACCGATTTCTCTCTTTACTTAAGCCAGGATAAACTTGCGCCATAGTTTACCTGCAAAATGGCGATGAAACATGTCTTCTTATGATAACCACCAGGCGCTTTCGGGCCTGACGCTGGGCAAAACCACCGACTACCGCGACACCTATGACGCCAGCCTGCTGCAAGGCGTGCCGCGCTCACTCAACCGCGATCCCCTTGGGCTGAAGGCCGATAACTTGCCTTTTCACGGCGCGGATATCTGGACGCTGTATGAGCTCTCCTGGCTCAATGCCAACGGGCTGCCGCAGGTTGCGGTCGGCCAGGTGGAACTGGATTACGCCAGCCTCAATCTGGTGGAGTCTAAAAGTTTTAAACTCTATCTCAACAGCTTTAACCAGACCCGTTTCGCCAGTTGGGATGAAGTACGCAGCACCTTGCAACGCGATCTCAGCGCCTGCGCGCAGGGTGCGGTAAGCGTCACGCTCTACCGCGTCGATGAGCTGGAAGGCCAGCCGGTTGCCCACTTCGCTGGCCTCTGCATCGACGATCAGGATATCGCTATTGATAACTATGAGTTTGATGCCGCGCTGTTGACCGACGCCGCGAGTGATGACGTGGTGGAAGAGACACTGGTTAGCCATCTGCTGAAATCCAACTGCCTGATTACCCACCAGCCGGACTGGGGCTCGGTGCAGATCCAGTATCGCGGATCGAAAATCGACCGGGAAAAACTGCTGCGCTATCTGGTCTCGTTCCGCCATCACAATGAGTTTCACGAGCAGTGCGTTGAGCGGATCTTTACGGATATTCAGCGCTTCTGCCAGCCGGAATCCCTCAGCGTGTACGCGCGCTACACCCGACGTGGCGGCCTCGATATCAACCCGTGGCGCAGCAATACAGACTTCGTTCCGGCAACCGGGCGGCTGGCGCGCCAGTAAAACATGCGTTGGCAGGTTGTTAAACGTCATAAGCCAGGGCTATTGTAATCAGCAGGGAAGATAAAATTTTCGTCCCGTAAGGAGTTCACTTGATTACACATATTAGCCCGCTTGGCTCGATGGATATGTTGTCGCAGCTGGAAGTCGATATGCTTAAACGCACGGCCAGCAGCGACCTGTATCAACTGTTTCGCAACTGTTCGCTCGCTGTACTGAACTCAGGGAGCCAGACCGATAGCAGCAAAGAGCTGCTCTCCCGTAACGAAAGTTTTGATATCAACGTTTTGCGCCGTGAACGCGGCGTCAAGCTGGAGTTGATTAACCCACCGGAAGAGGCGTTTGTCGACGGGCGTCTGATCCGCGCGCTGCAGGCAAACCTCTTTGCCGTGCTGCGCGATATCCTGTTCGTGAACGGCCAGATCCATAACGCCAGTCGTTTTCAGCATCTTGATGTGGAGAGTTCAACCCATATCACCAACCTGGTCTTCTCGATTCTGCGTAACGCCCGTGCGCTGCACGTCGGCGAAGCGCCGAGCATGGTGGTCTGCTGGGGTGGTCACTCGATCAACGAAACCGAGTACCTCTACGCGCGCCGCGTCGGCACCCAGCTTGGCCTGCGCGAGCTGAATATCTGCACCGGCTGCGGGCCGGGGGCGATGGAAGCGCCGATGAAGGGCGCGGCGGTCGGCCACGCGCAGCAGCGTTATAAAGAGGGGCGTTTTATCGGCATGACTGAGCCGTCGATCATCGCCGCTGAGCCGCCTAACCCGCTGGTTAACGAGCTGATTATCATGCCGGACATTGAAAAACGTCTGGAAGCGTTTGTGCGTATCGCCCACGGCATCATTATCTTCCCTGGCGGCGTCGGTACGGCGGAAGAGCTGCTCTACCTGCTGGGTATTCTGATGAACCCGGCGAACAAAAACCAGGTGCTGCCGCTGATCCTCACCGGACCGAAAGAGAGCGCCGACTACTTCCGCGTGCTGGATGAGTTTATCGTCAACACGCTGGGCGAAGCCGCGCGCCGTCATTACACCATCATCATCAACGATGCGGCCGAAGTGGCGCGCCAGATGAAAAAGGCGATGCCGCAGGTGAAAGAGAATCGTCGCGAAACCGGCGATGCCTACAGCTTCAACTGGTCGATTCGCATTGCGCCGGATCTGCAGGTGCCGTTCGAGCCGACCCATGAAAATATGGCCAACCTGAAGCTCTACCCGGATCAACCCGTCGAAGTGCTGGCGGCGGATCTGCGTCGCGCCTTCTCCGGCATTGTGGCGGGTAACGTCAAAGAGCACGGCATTCGTGCGATTGAAACGTTCGGCCCTTACAAAATTCATGGCGACAGCGACATGATGCGCCGGATGGACGATCTGTTGCAGGGCTTTGTCGCCCAGCACCGTATGAAACTCCCCGGATCGGCCTATATCCCCTGCTACGAAATCTGCGCCTGATACTCCCTTTTTCCCGGGCGGTCATAAGCCGCCCTTATACCTTCCCGCCTTTCGCGCTCCAATTCCCCTACCCTGCACAAGGTAATGATCCACTCCAGTTGGCTTAAAAGTCGATAAATCACTGCTAATGGGATGATCTACAGCGCTTTTATCGTCTTTCGCCGCTGTGAGTTTGATCGCATATCTGGCGGGTGATAGCCTTCGCGCCCATAAATCTCAGATGATTTTAGATAAGCAGACAGATGGTCTAAATATGCCCACTTAAGAAGTGGATTATTGCAATTGCGATCCTGATCACTGATAGAGTCATAACATACATGTATCTTTCCGCCGCAAATAATTGCGGTAAGAAATTATAAAAATAGCCGCAATCAACCGGATAAAATATTACCGCTGACGTGGATGGCAAACGATTTGTCTAAATGGCAGCTTTTTGATTTTCCCAGGAGATTTACCAATGGAAACGACTCAAACCAGTAATCTGGCTTCAACCGGAACGCGGAGCGCATGGCGTAAGACCGACACCATGTGGATGCTAGGCCTCTACGGTACCGCGATTGGCGCTGGCGTACTGTTCCTGCCCATCAACGCTGGCGTAGGCGGACTGATTCCGCTGATCATCATGGCCATCCTTGCCTTCCCAATGACCTACTTCGCACACCGTGGCCTGACCCGTTTTGTGCTTTCCGGTAAAAATCCCGGCGAAGATATCACCGAAGTGGTGGAAGAACATTTTGGTATCGGCGCGGGTAAACTGATTACCCTGCTCTACTTCTTCGCTATCTACCCGATTCTGCTGGTCTATAGCGTGGCGATCACCAACACCGTCGACAGCTTCATGACCCACCAGTTGGGTATGACGCCGCCGCCGCGCGCTATTCTCTCCCTGATTCTGATCGTCGGTATGATGACCATCGTGCGCTTCGGCGAGCAGATGATCGTTAAAGCGATGAGCATCCTGGTGTTCCCGTTTGTTATCGCCCTGATGCTGCTCGCGGTCTATCTGATCCCGCAGTGGAACGGTGCGGTGCTGGAAACCCTCTCCTTCAACAGCGCGTCTGCTACCGGTAATGGCCTGTGGATGACCCTGTGGCTGGCGATCCCGGTAATGGTCTTCTCCTTTAACCACTCACCGATCATCTCCTCCTTCGCCGTGGCGAAACGTGAAGAGTACGGCGCAGAAGCAGAACGTAAATGCTCACGCATTCTGGCCTTCGCCCACATCATGATGGTGCTGACGGTGATGTTCTTTGTCTTCAGCTGCGTGCTGAGCCTGGCACCGGCCGATCTGGCCTCGGCGAAAGAGCAGAACATCTCGATTCTCTCCTACCTGGCTAACCACTTTAATGCGCCGGTCATCGCCTGGATGGCGCCGATCATCGCGATGATCGCCATCACTAAATCCTTCCTTGGCCACTACCTCGGCGCACGTGAAGGTTTCAACGGTATGGTGATTAAATCACTGCGCGGCAAAGGCAAAACCATCGAAATCAACAAGCTGAACCGCATTACCGCGCTGTTCATGCTGCTGACCACCTGGGCTGTTGCGACCTGGAACCCGAGCATCCTCGGCATGATCGAAACGCTGGGCGGCCCGATTATCGCCATGATCCTCTTCCTGATGCCGATGTACGCGATTGCCCGTGTTCCGGCGATGCGTAAATACAGCGGTCACATCAGCAACGTCTTCATTGTGATTATGGGTCTCATCGCTATCTCCGCGATTTTCTACTCCCTGTTCAGCTAATCTCTGCGCGCCGTCCAGCCGGGCGGCGCGATCCCTCTTTGTCATGGATAACGCGTTATGATCAGCGTATTCGATATTTTTAAGATCGGTATCGGTCCCTCCAGCTCGCACACCGTCGGCCCCATGAAAGCCGGCAAACAGTTCACCGATGATTTGATTGCCCGCGGCCTGCTGCGCGACGTTACCCGCGTGGTGGTCGACGTTTACGGCTCGCTCTCCCTGACCGGCAAAGGTCACCATACAGATATCGCCATTATTATGGGGCTGGCCGGTAACCTGCCGGATAGCGTCGATATTGATGCGATCCCGGGCTTTATTCAGGATGTGAACACGCACGGCCGCCTGCTGCTGGCGAACGGCGAGCACGAAGTGGAGTTCCCGGTCGATCACTGCATGAATTTCCATGCCGACAACCTCTCGCTGCATGAGAACGGTATGCGCATCACCGCGCTGGCGGGCGAAACGGTGCTCTACAGCCAGACCTACTACTCGATTGGCGGCGGCTTTATTGTCGACGAAGCGCACTTCGGCCAGACCACCAGCGCGCCGGTTGAGGTGCCTTACCCCTATAAAAACGCAGCCGATTTGCAGCGTCACTGCCAGGAAAGCGGGCTTTCCCTCTCCGGCCTGATGATGAAAAACGAGCTGGCGCTGCACAGCAAAGAGGAGCTGGAGCAGCACCTGGCGCGTGTCTGGGAAGTGATGCACGGCGGCATTGAGCGTGGCATCAACACCGAAGGCGTGCTGCCGGGCCGACTGCGCGTGCCGCGTCGTGCCGCCGCGCTGCGCCGCATGCTGGTCAGCAGTGATAAAACCACCACCGATCCAATGGCGGTTGTCGACTGGATCAATATGTTTGCGCTGGCGGTCAATGAAGAGAACGCTGCCGGTGGCCGCGTAGTGACCGCACCGACCAACGGTGCCTGCGGCATCGTCCCGGCGGTATTGGCCTATTACGAAAAGTTTATCCGCGAAGTGAATGCTAACTCGCTGGCGCGCTATCTGCTGGTCGCCAGCGCCATCGGCTCGCTCTATAAGATGAACGCCTCAATTTCCGGCGCGGAAGTGGGCTGCCAGGGGGAAGTGGGCGTCGCCTGCTCAATGGCAGCTGCCGGTCTGGCTGAACTGCTCGGCGCAAGCCCGGCGCAGGTGTGCATTGCGGCGGAAATCGGTATGGAGCACAACCTCGGTCTGACCTGCGATCCCGTCGCCGGCCAGGTGCAGGTGCCCTGTATTGAGCGTAATGCCATTGCCTCGGTTAAAGCGGTCAACGCCGCGCGTATGGCGCTGCGCCGCACCAGCGAGCCGCGCGTCTGCCTCGATAAGGTGATCGAGACGATGTACGAAACCGGCAAAGATATGAACGCCAAGTACCGCGAAACCTCGCGCGGCGGGCTGGCGATGAAGGTCGTTACCTGCGATTAACCTGCGTGACAGATGCCTCGTTTTGCGAGGCATCTTCCTGAATAGTCACCGTTTCATAGCCTCATAAAGCGGGCAATGTTACCCTTAGCGCTCGCTTACAAGGAGGGTATCCGTGGCTCATCTGCTTATTGTCGACGCACTCAATCTTATCCGCCGTATTCATGCGGTGCAGGGTTCACCCTGCGCGGAGACCTGCCTGCACGCGCTGGAGCAGCTGATTGTGCACAGCCAGCCGACTCACGCAGTGGCGGTGTTCGATGATGAAGCGCGCAATCAGGGCTGGCGTCATCAGCTGCTGCCGGACTATAAAGCGGGCAGACCGCCGATGCCGGAGCCGCTGCATCAGGAGATGCCCGCACTGCGCGCGGCGTTTGAGCAGCGCGGCATTCGCTGCTGGGCGACGCCGGGCAATGAAGCCGACGATCTCGCCGCCACGCTGGCGGTAAAAATGGCGCAGGCGGGGCAAGAGGCGACGATTGTCTCGACGGACAAAGGCTACTGCCAGCTGCTCTCGCCCACCATCCGCATCCGCGACTACTTCCAGAAACGCTGGCTCGATGCGCCGTTTATCGACCAGGAGTATGGCGTAACGCCGCAGCAGTTGCCGGATTACTGGGGGCTGGCGGGCATCAGCAGTTCAAAAGTGCCAGGGGTCGCCGGGATCGGGCCGAAAAGCGCCACCCAATTGCTCAGCACTTTTCCCACGCTGGAAGCGCTGTATGACAATCTTGCCGAGGTGCCAGAGAAGTGGCGGCATAAGCTGGAGGCGCACCGCGAGATGGCCTTTATCTGCCGGGATGTGGCGCGTTTGCAAACGGATCTACAGCTTGATGGCAACCTGCAGCAGCTGCGCCTGACGCGCTAACCTTCGCCCGCGCACAGGCGGGCAGCGGGCCGGTTACGCTTTATAGGGGTGATGTTTCAGCCAGTGCTCGGCGATCTCCTGGCGGCGGCAGATCCACACCTTGTCGTGGCTTTGCACGTAATCAAGAAAACGCTGCAGGGCGCGAAACCGCCCCGGTCGCCCCAGCAGACGGCAGTGCATGCCAATCGACATCATCTTCGGTGCCGTTTCGCCCTCGGCATAGAGCACATCGAAGCTATCTTTCAGATAGGTATAAAACTGCTCGGCGGTGTTGAACCCCTGGGCGGTGGCAAAGCGCATGTCGTTGGCATCCAGCGTGTAGGGCACAATCAGATGCGGTTTCTCGCCGACGGTAGTCCAGAAGGGCAGATCGTCGCCGTAGTAGTCGCTGTCATAGAGAAAATCACCCTGCTCCACCACCAGCGCGCGGGTGTTGGGGCTGTCGCGCCCGGTATACCAGCCGAGCGGGCGTTTGCCGAACAGCGTTTGCAGGATCTCAACCGCCTGCTGCATATGCTGGCGCTCGGTCTGGATATCGAGATCCTGGTAGTGGATCCAGCGCCAGCCGTGGCTCACCACGTCATAATCCGCCGCCCTGATCGCCTCGACGATTGCCGGATTGCGCACCAGCGCCATCGCCACGCCAAACACCGTTAACGGCAGGCTGCGCTGCTGAAACTCCTGATGGATGCGCCAGAAACCGGCGCGCGAACCGTATTCATAGAGGGAGTCCATCGACATATGGCGCGCCGGGTAGCTGGCCGCGCCGATGATGTCGGAGAGAAACTGCTCCGAGCCGCTGTCGCCGTGCAGAACATGGTTCTCGCCGCCCTCTTCAAAATTCAGCACAAACTGCACGGCGATGCGCGCGCCGCCCGGCCACTGTGCGTGCGGCGGCTTACCGGCGTAGCCCGCCATATCGCGCGGGTAGTCGGCAGTAAAGTGCCAGAAGGGAGTCTCGGTTGCTGCTTGCATGCTGATTCGACCTCTTAACCGGGGCCGCCTTCAGCTGAGCATATCAAAGCATCCTGAAAGCGGCTTTTTATTGGGATACGCGAGATCGCCATATTTACTGGTGCCGAAACCGAGGGCGAGCAGGGATTCAACCATTTTGACCGCCGCCGTTACGCCGTCGATCACCGGGAAGCCCAACTCCTGCGTCAGCTCACTGGCAAGATTCGCCATGCCGCCGCACCCCAGCACAATCGCCCCGCTTCCATCCTCGCGTTTGGCTTGTATACAACGCTCGCGTACCTTGTGCTGAGCAAGACCCGTGCCATCTTCCAAAGCCAGCACCGGTAAATCGATGGCGTGCAGCGCGGCGCAGTGATGTTCAAAGCCATACTGGCGCAGTAAATGGCGGGCGATGATCACCGTGCGCGGCAGCGTGGTGACAATCGAGAAGCGCGTCGCCACCAGCGTCGCCATATGCATCGCCGCTTCGGCAATGCCGATAACCGGGCCGCTCGCCAGCTCCCGCGCCGCCAGTAATCCCGGGTCGCCAAAGCAGGCGATTACGTGCCCTTGCGCGCCTTGTGCTTTGCCCTGCTTTACCTGCTCCAGCACGCCGATGGCGGCAATCGCTTCGTCGAAATGCCCCTCAATCGACTCCACGCCCTGCGTCGGGCAGCTGGCGAGGATAGTTGTGCCCGGCGAGGCGATGCGGCGCGCGGCGCTGGCTATGGTTCCGGTCATCTCCGGGCTGGTGTTGGGGTTGATGACTTGTATACAAAATGCACTCATTGCGGCTCTCCTCGGGTGCCAAACAGGCGGGTAAAATCGGGCAGCGTTTCGCCGCTGCGCTCAAAGCGCAGGCTGGAAACAATGTGGTCAAAGTGGTGCGCCATGGCATGCTCAAGGCCCGCCAGGTCTTTGTTACGTAACAGTTCGATTAACGCATCGTGATCGTGACAGCGGCAGCCCTGCTGCCACGGCGCGCCCCAGGCGGCAATCACCAGCGAGGAGCGCTGCGTCAGAGTGGTGATAATGTCGGTCACCACCGCATTGCCCGATATCGCCTGTAATTGAATGTGGAAAGCCGCCGAGTGGCGAATGGCCGCCGCGCCATCATGCTGCTGGTGTGCCGCCTCCTCCTCGGCAATGATCGCCTCCAGCGCCGCCAGATGCGGCGGTTGCAGATGCGCCAGCACCTGCGGCAGGTTGCCACACTCGATCATTTTGCGCGTGGCGAAGATCTCTTTTGACTCGTCGATGCCAGGATTCGCGACAAATGCACCGCGCCTGGGCGCGATGGTGATCATTTGCACCGTTGCAAGGCGCGTGAGCACTTTGCGAATGCCGGTGCGGCTGACGCCAAATACCTCCGCCAACGCCTCTTCCGGCAGCTTACTGCCCGGCGGCAACTGGTGCTCAACAATGGCCGTTAACAGCGATTGCCAGATGAAATGCTCCCTCTCTTCCCGATCCGCAGGCGCCTGTAGCCCGGTGTAATGGTTCATAACCTGATTCCTGTGTGACGCAGCATTGCCTTTTTTGTATACGTTTTTTAGCCATCTTGTATACAAAAAATCCAAACCTGGCCTGGTTAATGCAATAGCCGATAGCAGACCTATGAACGCTATCGCTATCTAAAGGAGCAGAATCCATGCCAAACCCTGAACCGCAGTACGATGCTCGTTATAGCCCAAGATTGACCAACGAGGATCTCGCGCCGACTCGCCAGCAAAACTGGACCTGGTACAACATCTTCTCGTTCTGGATGTCCGATGTGCACAGCATGGGCGGCTATGTGGTCGCCGCCAGCTTCTTTGCCTTAGGGCTCGCCAGCTGGCAGGTGCTGCTCTGCCTGTTGGTGGGGATCTGTATTGTGCAGCTCTGTGCAAACCTGGTGGCGAAGCCGAGCCAGATGACCGGCGTGCCCTATGCGGTGATTTGCCGTCAGGCATTTGGCGTCTTCGGTGCCAACATTCCGGCGGTGATCCGCGGGCTTATCGCCTTTGCCTGGTACGGTATTCAAACCTATCTCGCCGCCAATGCTCTGATGCTGGTGGCGCTGAAATTCTGGCCTTCGCTGGGCGCGCTGACAAGCAGCCACTTTCTGGGGCTGTCGACGCTGGGCTGGATCTGCTTCGGCATTATGTGGGCGCTACAGGCGCTGGTTTTCTGGCACGGAATGAGCGCGATCAAACGCTTTATTGATGTCGCCGGACCGGCGGTCTATGTGGTGATGATGGCGCTGGCGGGCTGGATCCTCTACCAGACCGGTTTTGACGGCATCTCCTTTACCCTTGCCAGCAAAACGCTGACACCGGGCGAGCAGGCGTGGCAGATGATCACCGCCACGGCGCTGGTAGTCTCCTACTTCTCCGGCCCGCTGCTCAACTTTGGCGACTTCTCCCGCTACGGCAAAAGCATGCAGGCGATCCGCCGCGGCAACCGTTGGGGACTGCCCTTTAACTTCCTGCTCTTCTCGATTGTGACGGTGGTGATTGTCTCGGGAACGCAATCGCTGTTTGGCAAAATGATCACCGACCCGATTGAAACGGTCAGCCACGTCGGCAGCGATCTGGCGATGGCGATTGGCCTGCTGACCATGATTACTGCCACCATCGGCATTAATATCGTGGCGAACTTCGTCTCACCGGCGTTTGATTTCTCTAACTGCGCGCCGCAGAAGATCAGCTTCCGTACCGGGGGGATGATTGCCGCGGTCGGCTCCGTACTGCTGACGCCGTGGAACCTGTTCCAGTCGCCGGAGTTGATCCACTACACGCTGGATGTGCTCGGTGCCTGCATTGGCCCGCTGTTTGGCATTCTGCTGGCGGACTTCTACCTGATTAAACGCGGCAAGGTGTTTGTCGACGATCTCTTTACCGTCTCCCCGAACGGGCGTTACTGGTACAAAAACGGCTTTAACCCTAAAGCGATTGCTGCGCTGCTGCCGTCGGTGATGGTAGGCCTGGTGATCAGCTTTATTCCGGCGCTGCACGAAGTGGCAAACTTCAGCTGGTTTATCGGCGTCTTTCTCGGGGCGGGCTGCTACTGCTGGCTGGCGCGTCATGAGCGCGCGGGCGTGGAGAGCGGATTTATCGCGCAGCGCGCGGTGGTGAAGGAGTAGAAACGACGAAGGCCTGAATCATTGCTGATTCAGGCCTTCTGAATAGTGGCGGAACGGACGGGACTCGAACCCGCGACCCCCTGCGTGACAGGCAGGTATTCTAACCGACTGAACTACCGCTCCGCGTTGTGTTCCTGTTAGGGAACGAGGCGCATATTACGTATTGCGCCTGGTGCCGTCAACGCTTTTTCTCTTGTTTTGAATCGTTTGCTGCAAAAATCGCCCACTGGCTGATTTTTCACGGTTAATAAATGAATTTAGCCCCGCCAGAGGCAACTTCCGCCCTTTTTCTGTACTAAATCGAGGCGCGATTCATGGGCCATCAGCTCTTCATCACTGGCTAAAACAACGCGCAGTTTGTTTGCCTGCCGCACAACGCGCTGGATCCCCGCTTCGCCTGACTGATTCTGGTTCTCGCCCTCCATCGAAAATTTTATCGATGTCTGGCCCCCGGTCATCATCAGATAGACGTCGGCAAGAATTTGGGAGTCGAGAAGTGCGCCGTGCAGCGTTCGCTTGCTGTTATCTATTTCGTAACGCGAGCAGAGCGCATCAAGGCTGTTACGCTTGCCCGGGAACATCCTGCGCGCCAGCGCAAGGCTGTCGGTAATTTTGCAGAAGGTCTCGGTTTTCGGAATCCCACGGTTCAGCTTGCTGAACTCATAATCCATAAAGCCGATATCAAACGAGGCGTTATGGATCACCAACTCCGCGCCGCGGATATAGTCGATAAACTCATCGGCAATATCGCCGAAGGTCGGTTTATCGAGCAGGAACTCATCGGCGATGCCGTGAACGCCAAACGCTTCCGGGTCCACCAGCCGATCGGGCTTCAGGTAGACGTGATAGTTATTGCCGGTCAGGCGGCGGTTTATCACCTCTACCGCACCGATCTCAATGATCTTATGCCCTTCGTAGTGCGCACCGATTTGGTTCATACCGGTGGTTTCGGTATCGAGGACGATCTGTCGTGTAATTGCAGTGCTCATAGCGGCCATTTATGTCAGACTTGTCGTTTTCAACTCAGGAAGTCTACCAGAGATGCTCAAACAGGTAGAAATTTTCACCGACGGATCGTGCCTCGGCAATCCGGGACCGGGTGGATATGGCGCCATTTTACGTTATCGCGGACATGAACGGACCTTCAGCGAAGGCTACCGTTTAACCACCAACAATCGCATGGAGCTGATGGCGGCGATTGTCTCCCTTGAAGCGCTGAAAGAGCACTGCGAAGTGGTGCTCAGCACCGACAGCCAGTACGTGCGCCAGGGTATCACCCAGTGGATCCACAACTGGAAAAAACGCGGCTGGAAAACGGCGGATAAGAAGCCGGTTAAAAATGTCGACCTGTGGAAGCGGCTCGATGCGGCGCTTAGCCAGCATCAAATCCGCTGGGAGTGGGTAAAAGGCCACGCCGGGCATCCGGAAAACGAACGCTGCGATGAGCTGGCGCGCGCGGCGGCGATGAATCCCACCCAGGAAGATGTCGGTTACCAGCCGGAAACCCTGGCTTAAGACTGCCGTGTCGCGCCAACGGCCTGCGGCACGCGCGCCCGTGAGCGACTCTGTTTTAACGGGTTGAGCGTCAGCGGAATGGTGCGTTTACGGGCCACGATCAGCTGCATACAGCCCAACGCCGGCAGATGCGCGCTCAGCAGCTTTCCGCCCTGCTTCGTCCAGGGCAACACGCGAAAGCGGCTATAATGAAGCACTTCAAAATTGAGCAGCGCGAGCCAGTCAAACTGTCGCGTAAGAGTGAACATTCGGCTTTTGACCGCTGACGAGCGGCGCGCAAACGGCACCGCTTTGCAGGCGCCTAATAAGCTGATGGGGTTAAACCCGCTCATCACCAGCCAGCCGTCGTCAATCAGCACGCGATCGACCTCCTGCAGCAGCCGGTGAGGATCGGGGCACCATGGCAGCGTATGGGCCAGCAGGCAGGCATCGACGGACTTTTCCGCAAACGGTAAAGAGAGCGGATCCGCGCGTACCTGCGCCGGTTCGCCTGCCAGCGAGACATTGACCTGGTGGGAGATCGCGCAGCTTTCAAGGTTGATTTCCGCGCTGAGGTTGCCAATCTTAAGCAGGTGAAAACCATACATTTTCGCCAGCCACGGCTTGAGCTCCTCCTCCAGCGCCTGACGGTAATAAACACCTTTTGGGAGCGCGCCCCAATTTACGGGCGCGACGAATTTTCGGGGAGTCCTTGCCGGCTTCATTACAACCTTCCGCTACGCTTTGAGAGGTAATTTATGAATCTTAACAGTATTCCCGCGTTTCAGGACAACTACATCTGGGTGTTGAGTGAGGATGAGGGGCGCTGCCTGATTGTCGATCCGGGCGAGGCCGCCCCGGTGCTGCGTGCTATTGAAGAGCACCAGTGGCAACCCGAAGCTATTCTGCTGACGCATCATCATAACGATCATGTCGGCGGTGTGCAGGCGCTGCGCGACGCTTTCCCTGATGTAGTGGTTTATGGGCCAGCGGAGACACAACATAAGGGCACGACCCAGGTTGTGGCCGAAGGCGATACGGTCACCGTTTTAGGCGAGGATTTCTCGGTCTTCGCCACCCCAGGTCACACTTTAGGACATATCTGTTTCTTCAGTTTTCCTTACCTTTTTTGCGGCGATACGCTCTTCTCTGGCGGCTGTGGAAGATTATTCGAAGGGACGGCAACGCAGATGTATCAATCCTTCTGTAAAATTAACGCCCTTCCCGATGACACGGTGATTTGTTGCGCACATGAATACACTTTAGGGAATATGAAGTTTGCTGTCAGCGTGCTGCCTCAAGATGCAGAGGTTCAGGAATACTATAAGAAAGTGAGTGAGTTACGTGCTAAAAACGAAAAGACACTCCCTGTAATTCTGAAAAATGAGCGGAAAATAAATTTATTTTTACGCACGGAAGATGCTGATTTAATTGAAGTAATAAACCAAGAACGCGTATTGCAACATCCAGAGGAGCGTTTCGCCTGGTTACGGGCAAAGAAAGATGCTTTCTGACATTGCGGGTTGCCTTTTGAAAACATCGCCGTTATCATCGCTCGTCTTTTAAGCAACTACTATTGACACACACATGAAGGCAAAAGCGATATTACTCGCCTCTGTCCTGCTCGTGGGGTGCCAGGCGTCGCAGCGCGACGGTTCGGTACAACAGCACGCACAGAGCCTTTCTGCAGCTGGTCAAGGGGAAGCTGGGAAGTTCACAAGCCAGGCACGCTGGATGGACGACGGAACACTCGCCGACCAAACGGATAGCAACTTGTGGGCCTCTATAAGCGACGAGCTAAAGATGGGAATTCCGGAAAACAGCCGGATTCGCGAACAGAAACTGAAGTATTTAAACAATAAGAGCTATCTCCACGATGTAACTTTACGGGCAGAGCCGTATATGTACTGGATAGCTGGGCAAGTTAAAAAACGTAACATGCCCATGGAACTGGTACTACTACCCATAGTGGAGAGCGCTTTTAACCCGCACGCAACGTCTGGTGCCAATGCCGCAGGCATTTGGCAAATCATTCCGAGCACAGGGCGAAATTATGGTTTAAAACAGACACGCAGCTACGATGCGCGTCGTGACATTGTGGCCTCTACTACGGCCGCACTTGACATGATGCAGCGTCTTAACCGTATGTTTGACGGCGACTGGTTACTGACCGTTGCCGCCTACAACAGCGGTGAAGGCCGCGTGCTGAAGGCAATTAAAGCGAACAAAGCGCAGGGGAAACCCACCGATTTTTGGTCGCTGTCATTGCCTTATGAAACAAAGATTTATGTGCCTAAGATGCTGGCGTTGAGCGATCTTCTCAAAAACAGCAAACGCTATGGCATTAATCTGCCGACGCCGGATGAAAGCCGTGCGCTGGCGCGCGTTAGGCTGAGTAGCCCGGTAGAAGTGAATCAGCTGGCTGAAATGGCGGGAATTTCCGTCAACAAACTGAAGGCGTTTAACGCAGGCGTTAAAGGTTCGACGCTGGGTTCAGCCGGTCCACAGTACGTGATGGTGCCGAAGAAACATGCAGATCAGCTGCGTGAATCGCTGGCATCCGGCGAAATTGCCGCCGTACAGCCGACGCTGGTTGCGGATAACACCCCGCTCTCCAGCAAGAGCTACAAGGTTCGCTCAGGCGATACGATCTCAGGCATCGCGTCACGCCTCGGCGTAAGCGCGAAGGATCTGAAGCAGTGGAATAATCTGCGCGGCGCGAACCTGAAGGTGGGTCAAAACCTGACGGTTGGTGCAGGCAGCAGCGCGCAACGTCTTGCCAGCAATAGCGATAGCATTACCTATCGCGTGCGCAAAGGTGATTCGTTGTCGAGTATCGCGAAACGTCACGGCGTGAACATCAAAGATGTGATGCGCTGGAACACCGATACCTCCAATCTGCGGCCGGGCGATCAAATCACGCTCTTCGTGAAGAACAGCGCGACGCCAGACTCCTGACCTGAAGCAATAAAAAAAGCACCGTTTCCCCACGGTGCTTTTTTTTATCTTTTTTTCGCCCTACTTGCCGGAAGGGAGCGGGCTGAACTCTACCAGCAGCGGATTGTGATCCGATGCGCGGGTCACCAGCACCGACGCCTCATCAACGTTTAAGCCACGATAGAAGACAAAATCGAGCGGTCGGCCAAAGGCTCGCCTGCGATTGTCATCGGTGAATCGTACCTGCCGCAGCGCCATTTCGCGTGCGAAACGGTAAAGGGCGTTCATACGCGGGCGGCTCCAGGCGTTAAAATCGCCAGCCATAATCACCGGGCCATCGTGGCGACCAATCTGATCGCCAATCGGCAGCAACTGCTTACTGTAGACATCGACACCGAGGCTGAAGTTGACCGCATGCACATTCACCACCATCAGATTACGGCTGTCCGGCAGCGGGTAGACCGTCACCAGCGCTGACTTTGCCAGCCGCAGAATCGGCTCACGCTCGCGCAGAGGACAGCAGTAGACCGGATGGGCAGAAGAGAGCGTCATCACGCCTGAGGGGTGCTGAGGCAGCACAAAGGCGGGAACCTGATCGGCAGCGAGATAGTTGCTGGTTGCGAAGCTCACCAGTTCAGGCGTCGTCTGCGCTTCCTGCAACAGAACCAGGTGTGCATCTTTGCCGAAACTTTGCAGCACCGAGAGCCACTCCGCCCGCTGCTGCTTGAAGATGTTCCATACCAGTACGCGGATCTTTTCATCCTGGCTGAGAGGAACCCCGGCAGGTAAAGCCTGACCAATACTGGCGAACGATCCCGGCGGTAAAATGCGCTCCGCAGGTTGTCCGGCAACATATCGCATAGCGTAAGTATTTTTCGCCACTTCGGCTTTAAACCTCTTTGATTTCCGCGCCCGAAAAAGGGGCGTCACTCAGTTATAGGGATTGTAGACCATAGTTTCAACGAATAATCACCAGAAAAGCGCCAGCTTGTATAGGTGCCATTGACCTTTAGGCCGCGCGATGGCGTTGCGACACGCGGCGTGGTTAAATACACGCGCATGAATAATCTCGTTGAAATGTTGCTACAGAGGCAATAATGAAAACCACCTCGGAAGAACTCGCCATTTTTGTCGCGGTCGTGGAGAGCGGCAGTTTTAGCCGTGCCGCTGAACGTCTCGGTCAGGCAAACTCTGCCATTAGCCGGGCGGTGAAGAAGCTGGAGAATAAGCTCGGCGTTAACCTGCTTAATCGCACCACTCGCCAGCTTAGCCTCACTGAAGAGGGCGAACGCTATTTCCGCCGCGTACAAACGGTGCTGCAGGAGATGGCGGCGGCGGAAAATGAGGTGATGGAGAATAAATCGGTGCCGCGCGGCACGCTGCGTATCGATGCCGCCACGCCGGTGGTGCTGCACTTTTTAATGCCGCTGATTAAGCCGTTTCGTGAACGTTACCCGGAGATCAGCCTGTCGCTGGTCTCAAGCGAAACCTTTATCAACCTGATTGAACGTAAAGTGGATGTCGCTATTCGCGTCGGCAAGCTGACAGATTCCAGCCTGCGCGCGCGTCCGCTCTTTAAGAGCTACCGTAAAATTATCGCTTCGCCCGAATACCTTGCCCGTTACGGTACGCCCGAAACGGTAGAGGATTTGCAAAACCATGTCTGCCTCGGCTTTACCGAGCCGGTATCGTTGAATACCTGGCCGGTGGCGGCAGCGGATGGTCAACTGCTGGAGGTGACGCCCACGCTCGCCTCTAATAGCGGTGAAACCCTTAAACATCTTTGTCTGAGCGGCAACGGTATCGCCAGCCTGTCGGATTATATGATTGATAAAGAGCTGGCGAGCGGCGAGCTGGTTGCGTTGATGTCAGACAAACTGCTGCCGGTAGAGATGCCCTTCAGCGCCGTCTACTACAGCGATCGGGCGGTGAGTACGCGTATCCGCGCCTTTATCGACTTCGTCAGCGAGCATGTGCCGCAGACGGGCAGATAAAAAAACGGGAGCCAGGCTCCCGTCACGTTGCTGATTAATCCCACTCAGGCGCAAGCCCTTCCGGGCTGACCAGCCGGTCGTTGCAATCCAGCGCCGCGATAGCGGCTCTGTCATCTGCATCCAGTTTCAGCCTCTGCGCTTGCAGGTTGCTCGCCAGGTTTTCGCGTTTGGTCGAGGATGGGATCACCGCGTACCCCTCCCCCATCGCCCATGCCAGGATCACCTGCGCTGGCGTTGCGCTGTGCTTCTGCGCTATGCCAGCAATCGTGGCATCTTTCAGTGCTTTACCATACGCCAACGTCATATAGGAAGTGATGTGGATCCCGTGCTCTTTTGCCCACTGCACTACTTTTCGGTTCTGCAGATAGGGTGAAAGCTCAATCTGGTTAGTAGCAATATTTTCAGCCCCAACCGCTGCAATCGCCTGCTCCATCAACCCAATCGTGAAGTTGGAGACACCAATCTGGCGCGTTAGCCCCTGCGCTTTGGTATTCATCAACTGCTGCATCGACTCTGCAACTGGCACCGCTGCGCCCGGCGATGGCCAGTGAATCAGCGTTAAATCCACGTAGTCGGTGCCTAACTTCTTCAGGCTCTCTTGCAGGCTTGGGATCAGCTGCCCTTCGCCCAGGTTTTCAGTCCAGATTTTGGTGGTGATAAATAGCGATTCCCGCGCGACGCCACTCTGCGCCAGCGCTTCACCAATGGCGGCTTCGTTACCATAAATCTGCGCGGTATCAATCACGCGATAACCCAGTTCAAGGGCATTTTTTACCGAGGCAATAACCGCCTCATCGGTTAAACGGAAGGTCCCCAGACCAAATGCAGGGATAGACATATCAATTCCTCTCTCATTATTTCTTAACAGATGGCGTGATTATGGTGAGTTGGGCTCGGGGGAAAAAGAGGCGGGAAAGCAGAGGATATTTGCCACAGGGGCAATAGTGCTAAAAGTAGTGACTTGCATATTGAAAGTCACTATGTCACTTTGGTGCGGCATGTTTACTACAGCAGATACCACCATGAAAAATGAAGCACTTTGCCAGGCTCCCTGCCCTATTGCCCGAAGTCTGGGACGCATTGGTGATAGCTGGAGCATGATTATCCTGCGCGACGCCTTCGCTGGGTTTACCCGTTTTGATGAGTTCCAGAAAAACGCCAACATTGCGCCGAACATTCTCTCCCGGCGCCTGAAGGAGCTGGTTGAAGAGGGGTTGCTTGAAAAGGTGAGCTACAGCACAACCCCGCCGCGTTACGAATATCACCTCACGCCGTTAGGCTATGATTTTCGTCCAGTCATCATTGCGCTGGCGCAGTGGGGAAACCGTCATTTCTCACCCGAAGGCCCACAGATGACGCTGGTTGAGCGGGAAACGGCGCGCCCTGTTGAAGTGATCCTTGTCGATAAGGCCACTGGTGAAGCCATAACCCCTGAAAAATACGCCATGGTGCCAGGCCCGGCAGCGTCGCCGGTTCTCCACTATCGTCATCAATATTTGCAACGTAAGCAGGCCGGGGAGACGTCGCTGAAATATGCGCCACAATTACAGATGAATAAGGAGGAGTGAATATGAGCATTTCGCAAAAGCGCGTCGTTATAACCGGTATGGGCATCGTCAGCCCGTTGGGCTGCGGCCTTTCCCACGTCTGGTCATCATTGGTTGAGGGCAAATCGGGTATTTCCCGCCTCGACGATGAAATGGTCGACGATATTGCCTGCAAAGTGGCAGGCCAGGTCCCTTCGATTGAAGAGGATCCGCATCACGGTTTCGATCCCTTAAGCACGATCCCGGCGAAAGAACGTAAAAAAATGGATCGTTTTATTGAGTTCGCACTGGTCGCGGCGAAGGAAGCATTAACGCAGGCAAACTGGTTTCCGCAAGAGGAGGCGCAGCGCGATCGCACTGCAACGGTGATTGCCACCGGGATCGGCGGGTTTAGTGAGATCACTAACGCGGTGCGCACCACCGATTCGCGCGGGCCTCGCAAACTCTCCCCGTTTACCGTTCCCTCTTTCCTCGCCAACCTCGCAGCTGGCCATGTCTCGATTAACTATGGTTTTCGCGGCCCGATCGGCGCGCCCGTTTCGGCATGTGCGGCCGGCGCACAGGCCATTGGTGATGCCGCGCGGTTGATACGCAGCGGCGAGGCAGATATCGCCTTATGCGGCGGCAGTGAAGCGGCGATCCATCGGGTAAGCCTTGCGGGATTTGCAGCGGCACGGGCGCTTTCGAGCAGTTTTAACGATCAACCGACGACGGCTTCACGCCCATTTGATCGCGATCGTGATGGATTTGTGATGGGTGAAGGTGCCGGGCTGCTGGTGATTGAATCGCTCGAACATGCGCTGGCGCGCGGTGCGACGCCGCTGGCGGAACTGGTGGGTTATGGCACCAGCGCAGATGCGCATCATCTCACTGCCGGCCCGGAAGATGGTAACGGTGCCGCAAGGGCGATGGAAGCCGCGATCCGTCAGGCGGGGATTTCAGCCTCCGATATTCAGCACATTAACGCTCATGCGACCTCTACTCCAGTTGGCGATAAGGGCGAACTGGCAGCGATAAAGCGTGTGTTTGGTGTGAACAGTACGGTAGCGATTACATCGACTAAGTCAGCGACCGGGCATCTGTTGGGTGCCGCGGGCGGTATTGAGGCGATCTTCACGGTTCAGGCGTTGCGTGAACAGATCGCTCCGCCGACGCTGAATTTACATCATCCTGATGAGAAGGCCGATGGGTTAAATCTGGTGGCGCTTACTGCGCGACCGCTTGAGATGCGCTACGCGATGTCGAATGGGTTTGGCTTCGGCGGAGTGAACGCCAGTTTGCTGTTAAAGCGCTGGGAAGAGTAAATAACTGGGCCGTTTGGCCCTTTTTTCACAAATTGCAGACGAAAAAAAACCGTATCTCGTGAGAGATACGGTTCTTAAAATAAGTGGCGGAACGGACGGGACTCGAACCCGCGACCCCCTGCGTGACAGGCAGG